>JAWERH010000001.1:0-55684 GCA_032482215.1 Veillonella sp.
TCATCTATGACAAAAGAAAGATTTAACATGTTAGTTGGTTCTATTGGTGCATTTATTGGTGTATTTGTATTTTTAGCCTATATCCCACAAATAATTGCTAATCTTCATGGTCAACCTAGTCAACCATGGCAACCATTATTTGCAGCAGTATCCTGTTTGATCTGGGTATTATATGGTTGGACAAAATCACCTAAACGTGATTATATTTTAATCGTACCAAACCTTGCAGGCGTTATTTTAGGTACACTAACATTCTTAACATCTTTCTAAGTGCTATAAGAAAAAAATAGTATTATTGTTATATAGTGAATAATAGTAAAGATATTACTTTACTTTATAAATATAAATGAGGTCGAATCGTATGATTCGGCCTTTTTTAGAGTGAAGTTTATATGTTAGATTAAAATATAGATAAGCGTTAAATCTGTTGTAATAAAAAAATAGTTTTTATGATAATAAATATTGATAATTTTATAAAATTGATAATTACAACATTCTCATTTGTTGAATATCATATTCAATTAATTAAATGAAAAGTAATATCAAAATACCTATAAACATAGGCTTTGTATGATAAAAATGAAAAAGTAATATGCAAAAATATATACAGTTTTTTATCATTTTCATTTGACTTTCAAAAAGAACTGTGTGATAATGAGAACATAAGTTGAGGCAAGTGCCTTTCTAAATGATAATAAAAAGTTCTGATCTATATTTTTATGGAGGTCCTAATTATGAGAGTTATTGCTGATGGTTGCATTAAATGTGGTTCTTGCGCATCTGTTTGCCCAGTTTCTGCTATTTCTGAAGGCGAAACTAAATATGAAATCAACGATACTTGCATCGATTGCGGTTCTTGCGAATCCGTTTGCCCAGTATCTGTAATTTCCGCTGAGTAATCACAAATTAAACGGCCCCTCATTGAGGGGCTTTTTATTTTGCCTAAATTTGCTTAACTTAGTATAATAGGACTATTAAGATATATATTATTATAAGGGAGTACAGCTTGTTTTATATTATACTAATTCTTTGGTTACTCTTAGATCAATGGACTAAATATTACATTATGAATCATTTTATGTTAGGTGAGTCTTTAGTGGTTATACCCAATGTATTTCATTTAACATATATTATTAATCGCGGTGCAGCATTTGGTATGCTTGCTAATCAGCGATGGTTCTTCTTACTGGTAGCAGTTATTTTGCTGGGGGTTTGTGCGTATTATTGGAAGCGCTTATCAAAAGGTCCGTGGACTTTACAGATTGGATCTGCTTTATTAGTATCTGGTGCTATTGGTAATGGCATAGATCGTTACATGCTTCACGGCGTTGTTGATTTTTTTGATTTCCGTATATGGCCTATTTTTAATGTTGCTGATATTGGTATCTGTGTAGGCGTAGCTTTAGTAGTCTACTATTTATTTACATTAAAAGATGATGATAAATAATTCATATATTATGACAAATAATTAATTAATATATGATACTTAACTCATAGAGAGGTAGAGGATGAACGAATATATTGTAAATGCTGAGCAAGACGGTATGAGACTGGATGTGTTCTTAACAGAACATATGGAAGGGTCTCGTAGTTATATTCAAAGCTTAATTAAAGGTGGTCACGTTACAGTAGGTGCTAAGGTAGGGAAAGCAAATCTTAGACTTACACCAAATGCTGTTGTACGTGTAGAGTTGTAAATAAACAACGAGGTATGGTTGTTCATCCTGCAGTGGGCAATTATTCCGGTACACTTGTGAATGCATTGTTATATCATTGCAAAGATTTATCTGGTATTAATGGTGAAATAAGACCTGGTATTGTCCATCGCTTAGATAAGGATACATCCGGTGTTATGATGGCGGCTAAGAATGATGCAGCTCATATAGGGTTAGCAGAGCAAGTAAAAGTACATTCTGCTAAACGTACGTACTTAGCTTTGGTACAAGGTAATATTGTAGAAGAGAAGGGCACAATTAAGGCTCCTATTGGAAGACATCCAAAGGATCGTATGAAAATGGCTGTTGTCTTTGAAAATAGTAAGGATGCAGTCACTCACTTTACTGTTGTTGAACGTTTTGGACATCAAACGTTGGTGGAATGTAATTTAGAGACTGGTCGAACACATCAAATTCGTGTTCATTTTGCTCATATTGGACATCCTGTCGTTAATGATCCATTCTATGGTTACCGTCGTATGGATTTCCCTATTGAAGGGCAAGCATTACATTCTAAATCTCTAGATGTAAAACATCCTATTACAGGTGAAGCTATGCATTTTGAAGCACCGCTTCCAGATGACTTCAAAGCATGTCTAGAGTTTGCCAAGACATATCGCGAAGATAAACGAAGATAACCTAACATAACCTAACATAAACGAATCCGTATGAAAATAAACCTATCTAACTTGGTTTGTGGATTACGAGATAATCTTCTAACTATATTTGTTGAAAGGGCATAGAAGTCTCTGTGTTATAAGGGCGTATATATGGAAAAGAAACGCTTATTGATGGATCAAGATGCTATTATGCGTGCTATCCGTCGTATTAGTCATGAAATTCTAGAACGTAATAAAGGCTTATCCAATGCTCTCATTGTAGGGATTGAACGACGTGGTGTTATTTTAGCAAAACGTTTACAAGCTGAAATTGAGCGCATTGAAGGGATTCATATTGAATGTGAATCTCTCAATGTTGCTATGTATCGCGATGATCGTGATGCTCGTCAAAAAGAAGGCGAACCATGTACGATTGATACTACAGAGAAAACAATTATCCTCGTTGATGATGTGCTTTACACAGGGCGTACTATTCGTGCAGCTTTAAATGCATTGATGACATCTGGTAGACCTAAATCGATTCAATTAGCAGTACTCGTAGACCGTGGTCACAGACTATGTGGGTAAAAATATTCCTACATCACATCTTGAAAGTGTACGAGTTGCCGTAGCAGACTTAGATGGTGAAGAAGGGGTTACAATACAGGAATAATCTGTATTGTAACCCCTTTTTTGCTTAAATTAAAATTATACTTTTTATTTGATATATTGCGGTGTATAGGTATAGTCTGTATGCCCTATACGTTTACCTTCATTATGGAAACATAAGGCTTGTATATCTGTAGCTAGTGTATCTATATGATGCATCAATTTTCCAAGATTATTGAGCTGAGTAGGTGCTTTAGCCCATTTTTGAATGAGTGGAATGTCATGTTCAGTTCTCAGCCATTGACGTCCCCTGTCGTTAAAGGCTAGTAATCTAGCGTATTGAGGGCCGTCTTGCATAGCGATATTTATCAAGTCTTTCGTAATGCCTAATGTAAGATATGCACCCATGCGCTGTAAACGGGCGTAGGTGTAGCGCTTGGATTTTATTTGCTCAATGGCAGATTCCCATGAAGGCTGTTGTGCTGCTTTTAACCACAAGTGTTCAATACCTTCAGTAAAATCAACAAAACGCTCTAACTCATTGGATGTCATGCGGCGACTCAACATATGTACCATATTGTAATATCTATTGTAGTCGACATAGTCATCATTTGTGATTCTATGCGTCATATCATCTAGAATTGGTGTTGGAATAGTACTTTGAAGCGTTGAACACATATCTAAGGGATTAGCAGTCGTGATGAGATGACGCAATGCTGTACCGGATGGTAACTCTTGATTGAAACTGTGATTGTGGTGATCAGATGTACGCTGAATAGGAATATATTCTAAGTTTGGATAATATTTTAATGCAGCACGGATATATTCAAGTCCTAATAAGGCATTAGGTGCGCTAAGTGATTCGGAGCCTAGCGCTTTACGGAAGGCTGTACCATAGGACATGCCTTCATTTAAATAATTGCGTAATTCATTTTGGGTGCTTTCACAATCCATATGCTTAGCCATATGGATGAGTTGATTTAAATCAGTTGTTTCAGAACCGAAGGACAGCATATCAATAGATAAAGATTTAATTAATTGAATGGCACCTGAAGCAAATAGTTGGGCACTACCTAACGAATAAAGCGTAGGAAGTTCGATAACGATATCTGTACCGCCTAGAATAGCCCAACGAGCGCGATCGAATTTTGAGAAAAGGGCTGGTTCGCCACGTTGTACAAAGGAGCCACTCATAATACAGATGCGCAATACATCAGGGTATTTTGTAGCTAATGTATGTAGTTGATGTGCATGACCATTGTGAAATGGATTGTATTCGCAAATAATACCGATGGTTTTCATAGTGACTCCTTTCATTAGTGTTAGTGTAACAAAGCATAGAAAGACTGTAAATAAATTTTGAACTTAAGAGGCCGTATAGTAAAGAAATAGATGTAAAAAATGTGTGTAAAACTAAAGTTTTTTGTAGATTTTATTTGTTCTATAGGCTATAATTAACTGTAAATGCTGAATTGATGTGAGGTATATGATGAAACAAAATTGGAAACGTACATTACAAGGGGCTCTGCTCGGTGCTGCGCTACTAGCAATGGCGGGATGTGGCTCTACAAATGTAATGGATACATATAGTTTTGGCCATCAAGTTATCCGTGCTGGTCAATCTGAAATTACCATTGCTTTGCCTTATGAAATGGGTAAAAGCACAAAAAATATGTCTGATGATGGGTATCCAATTGACATTTATGGATCTGTTACAGACCATATGGTGATTGAGGTTGAGGCTTTGCGTGCCGGTGAAAATAAACCATTGCCAACGGTGGATGAGTATGTTAACCGCAGCAAATCTGAGTTTACTAAAATTGGCGGCACCATCAAAGAAGAGTCTGTAGCTTTAGAAGGCGCGTCTGCTAAAAAGCTTGATGTGACTTATACAACTCAAGGGCAAACATTTAGATTTTCTCAATACGTATTCTTAGATCATGGCGTATTGTGGAATATAGTCTACCAATATCCTGAAAAGGATCAGGTAGGTGCTGATATCAGCAAAGAAATTCAAAACAAGATTCAAGTTACACAACAGAAAGAGGGTTAATCGATGAACGTATTAGTAGTTAACTGCGGTAGTTCTTCCTTGAAATATCAATTACTTGATATGACAACTGAAACAGAATTGGCAAAAGGTCTTTTTGAGAAGATTGGTGATCAAGACGCTATCTTCACTCATAAACGTCCTAACGCAGATAAATTAGAACGCGTTGAACCAATTTTGAATCATAAAGAAGCTCTTCGTATTTTACTTGATATTTTAGTTGATGCTGAATATGGTGTAATTAAGTCTATGGACGAAATCGACGCTGTTGGTCACCGTGTAGTACATGGCGGTGAAAAATTCGCTGACTCCGTATTGATCACTCCAGCTGTTATGGAAGCATTAGAAGAATGCTGCTCATTGGCTCCATTGCATAACCCACCAAACATTCAAGGTATCGAAGCTTGCCAAGCTATCATGCCTAACGTACCACAAGTTGCTGTATTCGATACTGCATTCCACCAAACAATGCCTAAAGAAGCTTACATGTATGCGCTTCCTTACGAATACTATGAAGATTATGGCATCCGTCGTTACGGTTTCCATGGTACATCCCACAAATATGTTGCACAACGTTGCGCTGAATTGATGGGCAAACACATGTCTGATCTTCGCATCATCACATGTCACTTAGGTAATGGTTCTTCCGTATCCGCTATTAAAGGTGGTCGCTCCATCGATACTACAATGGGCTTTACTCCATTGTCTGGTTTGATCATGGGTACTCGTACTGGTGATATTGACCCAGCTATCGTTCCATTCTTGATGAACAAAACTGGCATGAACTACGATGAAGTAGACGCTATTATGAATAAAAAATCCGGTGTACTTGGTATTTCCGGTGTGTCCAATGACTTCCGTGTTATCGAAGAAGCAGCATCTAATGGTAACAAACGTGCTCAATTAGCATTGAACATGTTCCATTACAAAGTTCGCCGCGTAATTGGTGCATTCGCAGCAGTTATGGGTGGCGTTGATGCTATCGTATTCACAGCTGGTATCGGTGAAAACGGTATCGGTAACCGTGATGCAATCTGCAACGGTTTAGAATACTTGGGTACTCGCATTGACTCTGAACGCAACAACATCCGCGGTAAAGAACAAGAAATCAGTGCTGAAGGCTCCAAAGTTAAAATCTTCGTAATCCCTACAAACGAAGAAATCATGATTGCTCGCGATACTCAACGCATTACAGCATCCTTGAAAAAATAATATAGTTCGTATCTGAACTAGGTGACTAATAGAGTCATAAAACCCCGTCTATATCATAGATATAGGCGGGGTTTTTGTAGTTTTTATACTTAGAATACCTTATAATAGAATGTATAGTTATAAAGTAGTAGTTCTTTTAAAGGGGTAACACATGACAGTATTATATGAAGAAAAATCTCAGCGTGCTAAAAGTGCAGAGTGGCTAGTATTATGTTTTGTTATTCTATTATTATGTGGTGTTGGCTACACTACATATCGTAGTATTAACTTGCATACTATTTTAATTGCAGAATATTTTATTGAAATTATGGCTATCATCGTAATTGTTAAACAAGCTGTTAGTCGATATACCTATATTTTGACAGATACAAAGTTAGTAATTGAAGAATCTTCTATATTTAGAAAGCGCCATTTTGAGGTAGATTACGATATGATTGATGGCGTATTTAAGTTTGAACGTGAATTATTGACAAATATTAAATATCGATATAAATATAGAAAATGTTCAACTTCTGATCCACGTCCTATTTGGTCTCTAGTATATGCGATTGTAAAGGGTGATAAGGTTCAAAATGGTCGCCTTTTATTGAAAGCAGATGATAAATTTTTTGACATCTTAGAGGAACATGTACCAGGTCGTATCCGTGTGCCTCAAGCGGACATTGTGTTTTATGCTGCAGTCCGTGCTGATGCGGTAAAACATGGCGAAGATGTACAAGAGTACTATAAAAAGTTAACAACACCTGAAAAGGATGGCCCTAATATTCTTGTTTAATTTACAGATATTTTCTAATTTATATTATCTAAATTAGTTGGAATGGTTTTATTTATAAAACGGTGAAATTAACTAAAATTTGTATACGATAAAGGAGTGCAAATGGCTGGATTATATTTGGCGAGCCAATCACCACGAAGAACTGAATTATTAACACAAGTTGGTATTGATCATATTGTTGTATCAAGTACCTATGAAGAGGCTAATAAGGGTTATGATGATCCTATTGAAATGGTGAAAGAACAAGCTTTAGGTAAGGCTCGTGCGGCTGTAGGCGTACCTGAAGGGAGCATCGTACTAGGTGCTGATACGATTGTCGTATTAGACAATCAAGTGCTAGGTAAACCTCATAATGAATCTGAGGCCCGTCATATGCTAGAGCGTTTATCAGGCCAAGTTCATTCTGTAATTACTGGCGTAGCCTTGCTTATTAAAGGTCAAGAAATAGTTTTTCATAATGAAACAAAGGTATATTTTAAAAAATTAGCTCCTTTTGAAATAGAATCCTATATTGCTAGTGGCGAACCTATGGACAAAGCTGGCGCCTATGGCATACAAGGTAAAGGTGCTTTATGGGTAGAGAAGATAGAAGGCTCCTATACCAATGTGGTAGGATTACCTGTTGAACATGTATACGATGAATTGTGTAAAGCATTAGGTGCTAAATAATACTATCATTTGATGGCGATGGTGCTATAATCGGCTGTGCTGTGCTGTGCTGTGCTGTGCTGTGCTGTGCTGTGCTGTGCTGTGCTGTGCTGTGCTGTGCTGTGCTGTGCTGTGCTGTGCTGTGCTGTGCTGTGCGCTATTGATATAGTAAGAGAGTAGATGTGTGTAGTTAGATTTACAAATGGTGTTATCTATTTGAATGGAGAGATTCTATGGAAGTACCAACAGTAAGTGTAAAAGACATGTTACCATTTCAGCGTCCCCGTGAAAAATTTCTTGCTTTAGGACCATCCCATATGGCGATGGAGGAATTGCTAGCTATTTTATTGCGTACTGGGGTGAAAGGTCAGTCTGCCATATCGCTAGCGAGTGATATCGTACAGTCCTATGATGATGGGGTGTACGGTCTTAATAGAATGACCGTTGAAGAGCTTATAAAAATTAAGGGAATTGGCACAGATAAAGCGGTAACTTTGTGTGCGGCTCTTGAGATGGGGCGACGATTAGGGGAACTAAAAATTAAGGAAACATACGAAGATTTTTCTCAACCTTTTGTCATTGCTCAATATGTAATGGAACGCCTGCGCCACGAAGAGGTGGAGCATGTATGGGCAGCTATGTTGACGTCTCGGAATAAGTTGATTCAGTTAGAACATATTTCGAATGGAGGTTTAGTATCTAGCCTCGTAGAGCAGCGAGCTGTTTTTAAGAAGGCTATAGCTTGTAATGCGGCAGCCATTATCTTAATACATAATCATCCATCTGGCGATAGCCGGCCTAGTGACGAAGATATACGGCTTACCAAGTTATTTGTCAGTGCCGGTCAGTTTATGGGAATACCAGTGTTAGATCATATTATTATTGGTGATAATGAATTCACCAGCCTTAGTGAAATAGGTAAACTTAGTTAGAGAATGCACATATTAATAGTAAAAGCACTCATAATAATGAGTTCACTCTTTCTGATTTGTTCGGTGAAGAGATGTATACATCATTATAGGAGTGCTTTTTCTATTCAATAGATAAAGTCGCATTATATGTGGTAAAATGGAATGATGATGTAATGAAGGAGATTTTACTATGAGTTCCATTTTACCTACTCTAGGAAAAGATGTAAGTATAGATATTGGTTCCATACAGACGCGCCTCATGGGGGGGACGCGAGGAACTGTTATAAGCGAACCATCTATTATAGCAACTGATACAAAACAAGAAAAAGTAGTAGCCGTTGGGGATGAAGCGGCACGTCTTGTATTGCGTATGCCCGATATGTGGCGCCCTTTAACACCATTAAAAGATGGATTTATCGTGGACTATCGAGTTATGCATACGATGCTTAACTATTTTCTGAATAAAGTGTCTAATGCATTGCGCCGCGCTCGAGTTCTTGTTGGTGTTCCCTGTGGGATGACCGACGTTGAGCAAAGAGCGATGATGGATGCTGTTATTCAGGCCGGCGCACGCGAAGTATTTCTTATCGAACGACCTGTCGCTGCAGCCATTGGTTGTGGTGCACCTATCTTTGAAGCTCGTGGATCTATGGTCATTGATATTGGTGGTGGCACTGTCGATATGGGCATTGTTTCATTGGGCGGCATTGTAGATAGTAAAACGATTCGCTTCGGTGGCTCAGATATCAATAATGCATTGCTACGCTATGTACGTGAGTGTTTTGGGGTTATCGTTTCTGAAGAAATTATAGAAGATATTAAACATACAGTAGGCACTGCTATGGCACCTTTAGAAGATGCCGAATATGCCTTTCAAGGCCGTGATATGATGAATGGTTTAGGCAGACGTTGTGTTATTCATCAGTCAGAGGTATATCAAGTTGTTAATGACTGTATTGCTGGCCTTTTAGATGAAGTGAAACAAATGATTCGTTCTGCTGAACCTGAGATTGTAGCAGATATTATGCAATATGGAATATATCTTACTGGTGGTACTGCGCAACTGTCGGGTTTGGCTGAGCGTATCGGGGGCGAGTTAGGTGTGCCTGTACATGTTCCGGATGCACCAGAGACAAAAGTCGTTGTGGGCCTTAACGGAGCTTCATCTGACTTGGTGAGCTTATCACGTTTTATTGTGAATTCTAAAAATAGAAAGGGACAAGACTAATATGATACAGTCAGATAAAAAGTTAATTATCGTTGTTGTCATTAGCTGTATCCTATTAGCTCTGCTCGGATTTGCATGGAAACAACGAACTAGTATTCCTTTTGTTACTGTCACTCTTGAAGGTATTACAACACCATTTGCTTATGGATCTGCCCGTTTGCTTGACGGTGTACAAACCGGTTTTACAGTGCTCAATAATGCTATTTCTGCAACTATTGAAAGTGATGAGGCCGCATCTCGCAAGGCTGAATTAGAACAAAAGGTTGTTAACTATGATGAAGTAGTAGCAGAAAATATTCGACTTCGTCAATTGCTCAACTATAAGAGCAATCATCCGGAATTCTCCATGACTTTAGCCGGTATTATTACAAAGGATTACGGCACATGGACAAATACGTTCACTATCGATAAGGGTAGTGAAGAAGGGATGGCTGTCAATATGGCTGTCGTTGTACCAAGTGGGGTAGTTGGCTTTATTACCGATGTATACCCTCATTCTTCTCGCGTACAAACTATTCTTGACCCACGTAGTGCAATCGGTGTTATTGTACAACGTCCTGAATCTCGCCTATCTGGTGTCGTAAAAGGTGATGGCGACTCACCTCGTACGCCATCAATGGTAAATATTGCCCGTGATGGTGATGTATTAGTAGGGGATAAATTAATCACCTCTGGGTATGGTGGTATCTACCCTAAAGGATTGCCTGTTGGTAATGTACAGTCCATCGAAAATGATACGGAAGGTTTTGTAAAGAATGCCGTAATTACACCAAGTGTGGACTTCTATCGTTTAGAAGAGGTGTTTGTCCTTACATCATCTTCAGTAAGTGCACCACCAAAACCAGGGCTTGAGCCTAAACTGGTACCTCAAACACAACGAGATCAAGTTGAAGGGGCAAAGGGGGCCGTTAAACCATGACGCGTCTAGCTTTAGTACTCTGTGGATTTTTAATTTACTTTATACAGGCGCAATTATTGCCTGCTATTTTTCATACGAATTGGTTGCCAAATTTAATTTTGACCACCATTGTTATAGTCACACTATTTAAAGGTCGTTATATGGGGCTGATGGCAGCTGTTATAGGTGGTATTGTACATGATGTATTGATATCTAACTTCTTTGGGCTCCATTTATTCCCTTACGTTCTTGTGGTTTACCTATTATCCGCAGTGAAACATCGACTCTATGAAGAACGTTGGTATTGGTCCAGTGCTATTGTAGCCATTTGTACATTGCTTGATGGATTTATCCGCAGCTTAATGATATTGGCCAGTGGCGGGGATTTACATATAGGGTTATATATGTGGCATATGGTTATACCGGTACTATTTTGGAACGGTCTATTGGCTGCCATTGTACATGGATTATTGTGGCGTAAGGACGAACAGCAAGATTATATTTGGTAATAAATTAGTAAGGGGGTGAAAGAGTGCTTGAAGGCCTCTATAAACGAAGAAAAACGAGTCGCTTTGATGTACTCTTTTACATTGTAGCGGGTATATTTATAGTGTTAGCATTGCGTTTGTTTATGCTACAAATCTTGGCTGGTGGCTATTATCAAGCCAAGGCGGAAGGCAACCGATTGCGCATGGTACCGATGACTGCAGCACGAGGCGTTATGTATGATCGTAATGGTCAAATTCTTGTAGGCTCTCGACCTGCCTATACTATATCTATCATGCCTACCGGAAAGGCTTTGGATGATGGTGAAGTTGCTAAATTGGCAGCTTTATTAAAAATGAAACCTGAAGATATTACAAAGAAGGTTAATGATCACAAGTATGGTTATGAGCCAATACGTATTGCTAATGATATTTCTATGGATGTAGTGACAACCATTGAAGAGCATCGTCATGAATTACCAGGGGTAACCATTGATGTTGAGCCACTTCGATACTATCCATATGAAACGATGGCTTCTCAATTATTTGGTTATGTTGGTGAAGTGAGTGAAGAGGAATTAGAAGAGCTAAAACAGCAAGACCCTAATACACTGGTAAGTGGCGGTACTATTTTAGGTCGTTCTGGTCTCGAAAAATTATATGATTCTATCTTGCGTGGTACCGATGGTGGTAAACAAGTTGAGGTAGATGCTACAGGTCGTCCTGTGGCTGAAGTAGATAGAAAACATACAGTGCCAGGTGCTAATATTCATCTAACCATCGATGTGAATTTACAAAAGGCTGCAGAAGAAGCTGTTAAAAACCAGCTCGATCAATTGCGTGCGCAAGGTATTCCAGCACAAGGGGCAGCAGTGGTGGCCATGGACCCTAATACAGGGGCTATTTTAGCTATGGTCAGTGCGCCTGAATTTAATCCAAACTGGTTTTCTAAAGGGATTACAACTGCTCAATGGAATCAGCTGAATAATGATAAAAATCATCCATTTGATAATAAGGTTATTTCTGGTGAATATCCACCAGGATCACCATTTAAGATTATTACCGGTACAGCAGCGTTAGATCTTAAAAAGGTTACTCCTGAAGAGATGATCTTTGACAGTGGTAAGCACTGGTTGATCGATAAGCGAAATGCAGAAGGTGAAGCCTTAGGATGGCTTAACTTTAATAGAGCGCTTGCTAAGTCAGATAACGTTTACTTCTATGAAATGGGTAATCGCGTTGGTATAGAAAATCTCGATAAATATGCTGCTTATTTTGGTATTGGCGAAAAGACTGGTATTAATTTACCAGGTGAGGCGTCTGGCATTATGGCAAGCCCTGAGTATAAACGAAAAGTATATGATGAAGATTGGTACTTAGGTGAAACTTTCGATGCTGCTATTGGTCAATCTTTTACCTTAGTTACGCCATTGCAAATGGCTGTTTTGCTCAGCGAAGTAGCTAATGGTGGCATTAAATATAAACCTTATGTGGTAAGCCGTATTGATAATAAAGATGGCACTCCGAAAGAGATTTTCGGTCCTGATAAATTAGGTATTCTACCAGTTCCAAAAAATATTATGGACCTTATTCGAGAAGGTTTGCGTGATGTTACAAACGAAGGTGGTACAGCAGGGGACTTATTTAAAGGCTTCCCAATTAATGTAGCTGGTAAGACTGGTACTGCGGAAAATGCACATGGCCGGGATCATGGCTGGTTTGTAGCCTATGCACCATATGACAAGCCACAAATTGTTGTGGTTGCACTTGTTGAACAAGGTAGCTTTGGTGCGGGCTCTGCAGGTCCAATCGTACGAGATGTGTTAGCCGCATATTTCAATGTACCATTAAATAAAAAAACGAATGATACAAATACTAAAAGTAATAAAGATAGTGCAACTGTAGGGAATACGTCTAATGGGCAGAAACCTCAGAATGCAGTAACAAGTGGGCAACCAAGAAAGGATTAGTATGGGCGAAATCATTGGTGTTGTATCCGGCAAGGGTGGCGTAGGTAAAACGACCGTCACTGCATGCTTGGGTGCAGCCTTAAGTCATGCAGGGCACCGCGTATTGCTCTGTGATGGGGACTTTGGATTGCGCGATTTGGATCTCGTATTAGGCGTGGCAGATGAAATTATCTATGATGCACTTGATGCGAGTGAAGATAAAGAATATACAGATGATGCTATTGTATCCATTGCAGAAAATCTAGATTTCTTACCGGCTAGTCAAAGTGCACGCTGGGAAGATATAGGTCGAAAGAAGTATAAGAAATTAGTTCGTCGGCTTTGTGATGTATATGACTATATTTTGATTGATGCACCAGCAGGGATTGGTAAGGGCATTGAGTCAATTTTAGATCTTGTGAGTCGTTGTATCGTTGTGACCCATCCATTGTGGGTATCCTTGCGCAATGGGGCGCGTATGATTCAAGTGTGTCAAGAACATAATATTCGCGACTTTGCTATTGCCTTTAATGCAGTGCCAGTAGATAGTGAAGACATAGATTTATATGATATGTTGGAAGTCCTTCGCGCCGAGTATGTAGGGGCTATGATTCCTTATGATGAAGATATCCTAACATATACACAAGATGGTCATTTGTTAGACCTTGTTTCTCATGAGTTTCGTAATGTATTAGCACCTCTTGTAGACTATGTTGTGACAGGCGATTGTTGGGAAGATTATGATGTACAAAAACAATTTGATGCCTATGTAACTAAGAAAAAAGCGGCTAAAGAAGAAGCATGTACACCGACTCTTGCTTCAGCTGGTGAGTCTATCTTTGAAGATTCGAATACTGTTTTGTATATTAATCGCGGTGGATGGACTACTCAGCGTTTATTAGTGCAAGGTAAGCAAAGTTTATGGCGCCGTCGTAAATTGAAATAGGTGATATGATGTGGCGGAAACTATGGAATGATAGCGACTGGGCTATTATCATATGTACTTTTCTACTGGTTTGTATTGGCTTAGCAGCTATTGGCAGTGCAACTCATGTTAATCAAGAGCCTATTGGATTTGGTAGTTTAGTAGTAAAGCAACTTATATTTTTCCTTGCTAATGCAGCTGTTGTGATAGGCATGCAATTCCTTAACTACCATCGGTTAAAGGATTGGGGCAATATCATTTATGGCATTACCCTTTTGATGTTAATTGCCGTTATGGCCGTTGGTACATCTGCATTGGGTGCTCAACGGTGGATTCAACTGGGACCTATTACCATTCAGCCATCAGAATTTTCTAAATTATTGATGATTATCTGTATGGCCAAAATGCTAGAGCCCCGTATTGGCAAGTTAGATACATTTAAGTCTTTAATATTGCCTGTATTATATGTTGGGGTACCTATTGGACTTGTATTTTTACAACCTGACTTAGGTACATCTCTTGTGTACATTGCCATTTTTGTGGGGATGTTATTTATCTCTGGCATTAAAACTAGACTCATAAAAATCATCGCGGGCACTGGTTTATTATTGATGCCTTTAGGCTGGTTTGTACTGAAAGAATACCAAAAACAACGTATTCTCGTATTTTTAAATCCAGATATTGATCCGTTTGGCTCTGGCTATCATATTATTCAATCTAAGATTGCCATTGGTTCAGGTTTGATTTTTGGCAAAGGTATCTTTAATGGCACACAAAGTCAGTTGAACTTCTTACCAGAAAACCATACGGATTTTATTTTCTCCGTTATTGGTGAAGAATTTGGCTTTGTAGGTTGTATCCTAGTATTGTTATTGCTCTTTATGCTGATTTATCGCAGCATTAAAGTGGCGTATATGTGCAATGATAATTTTGGTATGTTATTAGCTACAGGTATTGCCACTATGTTTACCTTTGAGGTACTCGTAAATGTAGGTATGACAATTGGTATTATGCCTGTTACTGGTATTCCGTTGCCATTCCTTAGTTATGGTGTTAGTGCATTGACCACGAATATGTTGAGTATTGGTATTTTGTTAAATATCGCAATGCAACGAACGAAATATATTTTTTAAATAACCTATATATAGGATCGATTGTGAAAGAAGTCTTTCAGAAAAGACGGAGGATGTATGATTCAATTAGATACGTCATGGTTACAACATGTCCAAAAGCCTGCTCGTTATACGGGTGGCGAATATAATAGTATCGTAAAAGATCACAGTACTGTTGATGTAACAATGGCATTAGCTTTTCCAGATGTATACGAAGTGGCCATGAGCCATTTGGGTATCAAAATTTTATATGGTCTTGTAAACCGTCGTGATGATGCAGCAGCGGAACGTGTGTTTGCACCTTGGCACGATATGGAAGAGGAGATGCGCAAGCGCAACATTCCTTTATTCTCTTTGGAAACTCGTACGCCTATTAAAGACTTTGATGTACTAGCCTTTACGCTTCAATATGAGATGAGCTTTACTAATATCTTGAATATGCTCGATTTGGCTGGCATTCCTATGTACTCTAAAGATCGTGATATGGATTTCCCATTACTCGTATGTGGTGGCCCATGTGCATTTAATGTAGAGCCTATTGCAGATTTCTTTGATATTGTATCTCTCGGTGAATCCGAAGAATGGGGCGATGAATTTATCGACCTCTATAAAGCTGAAAAAGCAAAAGGTTTCCCTGGTGGTAAAGAGGCGTTCTTACGTAAAGTGGCTCAAATTCCTGGTACCTATTGTCCTGCATTATATGATGTGGAATATACAGAGCAAGGCGATTTTAAATCTATTACACCTCGCTTTGAAGAGGTACCGGTAGCTGTAGAGAAACGTATCGTAGAGGACGTAGAAAATGTATTTTACCCTACAAAACCTGTTGTGCCTTTCTTAGATATTGTGCATGACCGGGCAGTACTAGAATTATTCCGTGGCTGTACACGTGGTTGTCGTTTCTGCCAAGCGGGAATGCTATACCGCCCTGTTCGTGAAAAGACGCCAGAGCGTTTGCTTCAAATTGCTAAGGATACGATTGCTAACACTGGTTATAATGAAATCTCTTTGATGAGCTTAAGCTCTGCGGATTATTCTAAATTGCCAGAGCTAGTAGACATGCTTATGGAAGAGTTCAAAGACAAACAAGTGAGCGTAAGCTTGCCATCCTTGCGCATCGATAGTTTCTCCATCGATATTGCGAAAAAGGTGCAACAAGTACGTAAAAGTGGTCTTACTTTTGCTCCTGAAGCAGGTACACAGCGCATGCGCGATGTTATCAACAAAGGCGTTAGCGAAGAAGACTTATTGGCAGCGTGTACAAATGCCTTTAAATCTGGGTGGAATACAGTTAAGCTGTACTTCATGATGGGCCTTCCTACTGAAACTGATGAAGACCTAGCGGGTATTGCTGATCTAGCGTACAAGGTACTTGATTTACACCGCGATATTACGGGTAAACGCAATGGTTCTGTAACTGTGAGTGTATCCTTCTTCGTACCAAAAACACATTCTCCATACCAATGGTATGGTCAACAAGATGTTGAGGAAATCCATCGTAAGCAACGCTACTTAAAATCTCTCATCAATAATCGCAATATTTCTTATCACTATCATGATGGCTATACTGGCTACATGGAGGCCGCTTTTGCTCGTGGAGACCGTAGATTGTCTAAGGTTCTTGTAAAAGCATGGGAAGCAGGTTGTAAATTTGATGGCTGGACTGAGTACTTTAACTATGAAACTTGGTTGAAAGCATTCGCTGACTGTGGTTTGAATCCTGCATATTTTGCACGTCGTACTCGTGATTTCGACGAGCCATTACCTTGGGATCATTTGGATTGCACTGTAAGTAAAGCTTTCTTGAAACGAGAGTGGGAACAAGCGGTAGAGGCAAACTTAACAAGTGATTGCCGTCGCGGTCCATGTAAGGGCTGTAACGTATGTCCAGAGCTAAATACTGCAATTATTGACTATAAGGAGGGTGGCAGAGTTGAAAAAGTTACGTTTGGCCTTAAATAAAGGCGAAAAATTGCGATTCTTGTCGCACCTTGATTATGCACAAGCAGTAGAACGTATGATTCGCCGCGCAGAAATTAAAATGGCTTATTCTGAAGGTTTTAATCCACATATGAAAATTAGCTTTTCCTCTGCACTTGCTCTAGGTGTAACAGCGGCGGCTGAATATATTGATATGGATGTACTGGAAGAAGATTCTTTAGAGTCTATTATGGAGCGTTTGAACCGCGTAGCTCCTCCAGGTCTTGAGGTGCTAGGTGGCAAGGAAATGCCTGAAAAGGTTAAAAAGATGATGGCTATCTGTAACTTTGCTATTTACGAAGTAACAGGTCCTGTAACGGATGAACATGCGGATTGGGATGCTTTGCTCAAATCTTTCAATGAAGCTACGGAGATTTCTTATGAAAAGGTAACTCCAAAGAAAACTCGCACTATTGATGTGAAAGAATTTGTAAAAGAACCTATCGTAGCATCTGTTAAGGACGGTATGGTAACCCTTACTATGGGCATTGGCATCTATCCGCAAGGTACAATCAAACCTAGCGAAGTGTGGAATCTTGGTAAAGACCAATATAATTGGCCTATTACAAGTGGCTATGAAATTCACCGTAAAGCGATTATGGTGGAAAATGAAGAAGGTCGTTATACCCCATTGGAAATTAACTACTAATACTCTTTATAAAAATCTTAAATCTTTATATAAGCTTTAGTGTTTTAAAAAATCTATATATTTTAAATTGAACGAAGGGAGGGATAGGATGCATAAAATTTTGGTCAATGTTATGCGAGAAGAAATTCGCATGGCTGTTATCGACGAAGATGGGCAGTTAGTAGACTTTGTCTTAGAGCGTACTGATGAGTCTCATATGGCAAATCATATGTACAAAGGTACTGTTAAGAACGTATTAAACGGTATGCAAGCGGCCTTTGTTGATATAGGTGGCTCTCAAAATGCGTATTTGAACCTTCAACAGGGGAAAGAACAGAAAATCTTGCCACGCCTATCTGTGGGACAGCAAATTCTTGTACAAGTGGTAAAAGAGGAAATGCTTGGTAAAGGAGCTCGCGTTACAGCTGATGTGAGTTTGGCAGGACGTTTTATGGTGCTTTTACCATATTCTGAAGGCATGCATATTTCTAAGAAAATTACTGATGAAGCAGTACGTGCTAAACTACAAGAATTAGCAGCGCCTTATGTACAGGAAGGCTGTGGATTTATTATTCGTACCGCAGCCGCTAAGGCTAGTGCTGACGAAATCGGTCGTGATATGGAATATCTATGGCGTACATGGCAACATGTATTAAAACGATTTAAGGTGGCTAAGAGTGGTACTGATCTCTATAGTGATGCGGATTTTTGGTTCCGCCTTGTGCGAGACTATGCGCATCGCAATGTAGGAGAGATTATTGTAGATTCTGATATGGGCGAGTCTCGATTGCTGGATCTCTTAGGTCATGGGCCTACATCACAGCAGATTAAAGTGACACGTCACCGTGGTAGCACACCTATCTTTAAAGCTAATCATATTGAACCACAATTAGAAGATCTTATCTCTCGTGATATCAATCTACCTTCCGGTGGCTCTATCCGTATTGATCATACGGAGGCTCTCACCGTATTTGATGTAAACTCGGCTCATTACACAGGTAAGTCTAATAAGTTAGAAGATCTGGCTTTTACAGTTAATAAAGAGGCGGCAAAGGAAATTTGTCGACAATTGCGATTGCGCGATATTGGTGGTATTATCGTCGTCGACTTTATCGATATGAAGGATAAGTCCCATCAACAAGAGTTGTTAAAATTGTTGAGCGCACAAGCCAAGTTAGATAAGATGAAAACTGTGGTATGTGGTATTAGTTCGCTTGGTCTTGTGGAGATGACAAGAAAGCGTGCCCGTCAAGGTTTGCAAACGTTGATGTTTGATACATGCCCTCAATGTGGGGGCACTGGATACATGTTGTCAGGCAGAACTGTATACATGCAAATTATCCGTCGTATACGTGAGCTGTTTAAATCAGGTCGCATTAAATCTAATCTAGAAATTGAAGTACATCCAGAGGTAGCCCAATACTTAACTAAGGCTGTCCTTGAGGAGTTAGGTGATTCTATAGGGCGTAAGATTTCGATTGTAGTGAATTCACAAATTAGCCGAGAAGGATATTCTTTGATGGCAGTAGCAGAATAAGTAAGTAGTTTTTATAGGTGAGTTTCGTGTCTGTATTTGAAATTATATTAATTAGTATTGGTCTAGCCATGGATGCCTTTGGTGTATCGATTGGTAAAGGTTTATCAATGCCGGTAGGTGAAAATGGCCGAAAGGTTACATTGGTATTCTTATTTGGGTTATTCCAGTTTCTCATGCCAGTTATAGGATGGCTTATTGGTCGCCAGTTTATCGATGTCATATCTGAATGGGATCATTGGATTATCTTCGGTCTTCTCGGCTATTTAGGTGTTGCTATGATACGAGAAGGCCTCAGTGATGACGATGAAGATGATGATAAACAGTTTTTAGGTGCTTGGGAAATGATTATGCTATCTGTGGCAACTAGCCTTGATGCGATGGCGGTTGGTTTAACCTTTGCTTTTCTACCTATTAATGTATGGGAAGCCTCTACTATGATAGGGGTAATTACCTTTGGTATTTCTCTTATTGGTGTGTACCTAGGCAAATTTATGGGCCAGTTCGTGGGAAAATATGCAGACATACTAGGTGGGGGTGTATTGATTCTCATCGGTACAAAAATACTTTTACAACACCTCGGTATTATTGGAGAATTTTAAAGGTTTGTATATATATGAAAGTATCATAAACTGAGCTATGTATATTGAATTTTGTTTGACATAGATAGGTAAATAGGATATACTATATCAGTATTAGTTCGGTTTACTGAACTTTGCAATCCGCGTGAAGCAGGTTTAAACGCCCGACCGAAGTTCGGGTCGGGATACCGAATTCAGCGAGTTCGATAACAAGGAGGTGTTCTCATGTACGCAATTATTAAAACTGGTGGTAAACAATATCGCGTTGCTGAAACGAGTCCGTTACATTCGAAGAAGTTTTGACTGTAGTGAATGACGGCGACGTTAAAGTTGGCGCTCCTCTTGTAAACGGTGCAAAAGTTACAGGTACAGTTCTTGAGCATGGTAAAGGTAAAAAAATCTTAGTATTCAAATACAAAGCTAAATCCAACTACCGTCGTCGTCAAGGCCATCGTCAACCGTTCACAAAAGTTCGTATTGAATCTATCCAAGCTTAATTATGGTTTCCATTGATCAAGTCATTGGTTGTCACCTATCCGGTCATGCAGGATATGATGAGCATGGCTTCGATATCGTATGTGCTGCAGTGTCTGCTTTAACGGCAACGGCAATGTTAGGACTTACCCAGATTGCTCAACAAGAAGGGGAATATACGAATAGCGAAGGTCGATGTGATATGGTTCTCTCTGGGACGATTAACCAGAGTGGACAGGATATTCTGGGGACTATGCTTCTCGGTCTAGAGGAAATTAGCCGTCAATATCCAGAGTTTGTCCAAATACACGAAATATAGGAGGTGAACTTAATGTTTACTTTTGATTTGCAATTGTTCGCACATAAAAAAGGTGTGTCCAGTACTCGTAATGGTCGTGACAGTGAATCTAAACGTCTTGGTGTTAAATGCTCGGTAAAGATGACACTTTATTCGCACTTGTGCCTGGTAAAGTAGCATTCGAACGTGCTGGTCGTTACAACCGTAAAGTTAGCGTATACCCTGTAGAAGCTTAATTTTACAAAGACTATTAATCCCTAGTGGTTTTCCACTAGGGATTTTTTGTTTTTTGTAGTATGTGTCTGATAGATATATTATAATTAAGCTTAGCATTATCATATTGGCAATGATATCATAATTAGAATCATAATGCTTAAGAATACTAAATAACTAGCCACAGTGAATCGATATTTTGCTTTTAATATATATATATGACGAGATAGGGGGCATTATGGCACTGCTTGAATTATCTAATATATCTTATATTGTAAAAGACAAATCTATTATCCGTGATGTATCTTTATCGGTAAATCAAGGCGATTATATTACTATTGTAGGCCCTTCTGGAAGTGGTAAGAGTACACTTTTAAAATTATGTAGTGATCTGATTAGTCCTACATCGGGAACTATTACTTATAATGATCGTCCCTTAACGGCTATAGATCCTGAATCTTATCGTAGAGAGGTGGGCTACTGCTTTCAAAGACCTTATTTGTTTGCGAAAACAGTACATCGTAATATTCTATTTCCTTATGATATTCGCGGTTTAAAACCGGATATGAGTCGTATAGAATATCTCTTTGATCTACTACATATGCCACTAAATTATATGGAGCGCCGTAATGATGAGTTGTCTGGCGGTGAAATGCAACGAATATGCCTCATTCGGAGCCTTATTTTTGAGCCTAAAGTGTTGCTTTTAGACGAGGTTACGTCTGCCTTAGATACGACGAATACATCTATTGTAGAAAATGTTATTGATGAGCTTCATAAAAAGGGAATCACCATTATCTCCATTACTCATAATGAAGAGCAAAGCTTGCGTACCGCAAATCGCCGCATCACTATCGTAGACGGTCAATTAGCTAAAGAGGAGGTATTGATATGAGTCAGTTTCAAACTATTTCTACTACTTCCTTATGTCTTGCGTCTGTACTAGTGATTATCAGTATGCTGATGTCCTATCGACAAGAGTTGAAGCTAGAGAAGGATATCTTTATAAGTGCTGTGAGAGCTACTGTACAGCTATTAATTATCGGCTTTATTTTATCGTTTTTAGCACGGAAAGCCCTATATTTATAATTGGGCTATTAGGCTTTATGGCTATAAATGCAGCCTATAATTCTTCTAAGCGCGGAAAGGGAATTCCTTATGCTCTATGGATTTCTTGGTTTGCTATAACTGTAGGTGCAAGTATTACTTTAACGATTCTACTTTTAACGGGCGTGCTTACCTTTACTGCTTATCAAGTGATTCCTGTTGGTGGTATGGTCATTAGTGGTGCTATGGTAGCGATTGGGCTTTGTTATCGCCAAATGCTATCAAATTTTGAATTGCGTAAACAAGAGGTGGAAATTAAATTAGCCTTGGGTAGTACACCTAAACAAGCTTCGAAAGCGTATCGTAGCGCTGCCGGGGATGATGACAGGCCTTATATTGGCGGGCATGCCTCCTTTAGAAGCTGTAAAATATCAAATGATCGTTACATTTATGTCGTTATCCACTATATCAATTGCTTGTTTTATTACGTGCCAGTTGTCTTATAGGACATTTTTTAATACTAGAAATCAATTATATAAGTAATTTTTATTGAAATCTTACATAGTAAATAAGGGATAGATTTAGTTACATACATTTTAGTCATATTCGATATAGATAATCGATATAAATTAGAAATTCCAATACTATAAAGGTTGCTTCCTCTTATGAGGGAGTAACCTTTTATTATTGTGTGTCAAATTCCTATGTTTTTTAGTAGGAATAGTGGTATACTATGTACAGAAAGATTTGAGGTAAGTACTATGTATGATGTAAAATCTCCAAAGGCGGAGGAATTTATTTCCCATCAGGAAATCCTTGACACCCTTGCCTATGCAGAGGAAAACAAGGAAAATCGGGAGTTGTTAGATGCTATTTTAGCAAAAGCTGCTACATTTAAGGGGTTAAACCATAGAGAAGCAGCTGTTCTATTAGAATGTCCGTTGCCTGAATATAAGGAAAAGCTTTATGCGTTAGCTAAAGAAATCAAGAAAGCTATTTATGGCGATCGTATCGTTCTATTTGCACCATTATACTTGTCTAACTATTGTATTAATGGTTGTGTATATTGTCCGTACCATTCTAAAAATCGCGATATTAAACGTAAAAAGTTGACTCAAGACCAAATTAGAGAAGAGGTTATCGCATTAGAAGCAATGGGTCATAAGCGCATTGTAATTGAGTCCGGTGAAGATCCACTCAATAATCCGCTTGAGTATATTTTGGAATCCATCAAGACTATTTACAGCATTAAAAATAAAAATGGCGAAATTCGTCGTGTAAATGTAAATATTGCAGCTTGTTCTGTTGAGGATTACAAAAAATTACACGAAGCTGGCATTGGTACATATACATTATTCCAAGAAACGTACAATAAAGAAAACTACGAAGCGTTACATCCAACAGGCCCTAAGAGCGACTACGCCTACCATACAGAGGCGATGGACCGCGCTATGCAAGGTGGTATTGATGATGTAGGGATTGGTGTTTTGTATGGTTTGGAACATTACAAATATGATTTTGTAGGTTTGTTGATGCATGCAGAGCATTTAGAAGCAGTATTTGGTGTAGGTCCACATACAATTTCTGTACCTCGTATTTGCCCTGCTGATGATATCGATGTAGATGATTTCAGTAATGCTGTACCTGACGATATATTTGAGAAAATCGTTGCTCTTATTCGTGTATCCACACCGTATACAGGTATGATTATGTCTACCCGTGAAAGTCAATCCATGCGTGAACGCGGTTTGGCATTAGGTATCTCCCAAATTAGTGGTGGCTCTCGTACTAGCGTAGGTGGTTACAAAGAAGAAGAGAAACCAGAGGATAATTCGGCTCAATTTGATCGTAGTGACACACGTACATTAGATGAAATCGTAGATTGGTTACTAGATCTTGGATATGTGCCTAGCTTCTGTACTGCATGCTATCGTGCAGGTAGAACAGGGGACAGATTTATGGCCCTCGCTAAATCCGGTCAAATCCATAACTGTTGCCAACCTAATGCATTGATGACATTAAACGAATACATCATGGATTATGGTGACGAAAAAACTAAAGCTCATGGTGCTAAGGTTATTGAACAACAGTTAGAAAATATCAAAAATGATTTAGTTAAAGATAAAGCTAAAGCTTATATTGCACAGATGAAAGACGGCGAACGAGACTTCCGGTTCTAAGTAATTCACTGATCGAGAACCTCCTATTGATAATGGGAGGTTCTTTTTTGTTGAGAAAAACACAAAGCTTAAATGAGAATAAAATATATAAAATAGTTTATTTTGTTCACTTTTTGATGTATAATAAATAAAAATGATAATGATAATACGTTGAAGTTTTATACTAATATTGATTATAAATTACTGAGGGATATGATGATTAAGAAAAAACGTTGGCGCATTTCCACAAGCGACAAAGAACAAGAGAATATCTTAATCCGTGAACTTGGTGTGAATCCTATTGTGGCCAAATTAATGGTTAATCGCCACATAGATGTTGATGAAGGGCGTCGGTTTTTACAAGGCTCTTTGTCTGATTTGTTAGATCCATTCGCATTAAAAGATATGGATGTAGCTGTTTCGCTAGTTCAGGAGACAATTGAAAAACATAAACCAATCGTTATTTATGGTGATTATGATGTAGATGGCATTACTGCCACATCTGTTCTATATCGTTTTTTAAAGAAACTAGGTGCTGATGTTACCTATTACATACCAGAGCGTCAAAGTGAAGGGTATGGCCTCAATTTAGAGGCTTTAGAGCATCTTATAGAGCAGGGGACCGCTTTAGTAATTACCGTGGATTGTGGTATTAGCTCTTACGATATTGTTGAGGCTGTACGTGACCGTATCGATATGATTATTACGGATCATCATACGGCACCAGATATGATTCCACGAGCAAAGGCTGTTATTAACCACAAGCAAAAGGACTGTCACTATAAGGATAAGAACTTATCCGGTGTTGGGGTTGCTTTTAAATTATGCCAAGCATTGTGGCTTACAAAGACTGGTGAATGGTATTTAGATGATTTAGATATCGTTGCATTAGGCACTGTGGCGGACGTTGTGCCGTTAGTCGGTGAGAACCGCATCATCGTAAAAGCAGGCCTTGAAAAGATGAATAGTCATCCAAATCTAGGAATTAAAAAGCTAGTCGATGTAGCAGGTCTCCATGAACGAACTATAACATCTGGACATATTGGTTTCACCTTAGCCCCACGGCTCAATGCAGCAGGTCGCGTAACCCATGCAACACGTGCTGTTGAGTTGCTAGTTACTGATAATGCTGACATGGCTGAAGCGATTGCTGAAGAATTAAATGAAACAAATCGTGAGCGTCAAGAACTAGAGAGAAATATTCACGAACTAGCTCGTATCGATGTGGCTAACCAAGGTCATAAGGCAGACTATGTAACCGTTGTAGCCGCTGAAGACTGGCACCCTGGTGTTATCGGTATTGTGGCTTCTCGCTTGGTTGAGGAGTTTTATAAGCCGACCCTGGTTATTAGTATCCACGATGGCATTGGCAAAGGCTCCTGTCGTAGTATCGATGGTTTTAATATCTACGATGCACTGAAGTCTTGCGAAGATGTGTTATTACAATTCGGTGGCCATGCTGCAGCAGCAGGCTTCAGTATTGATGCAAATCGTATAGATGAATTGCGAGACCGTTTGACTGCGTATTGTAAGGCGCATGTAACAGCAGAGGAATATATTCCTGTTGTTGCTATTGATGCGGAACTACCCGTTGATGATATCGATGTAGATATTATTGATCGCGTATCAGCGCTTGAGCCATATGGTATGGCCAATAGTACGCCGGTCTTTGCCGTTATGGAAGCAACGGTACAAGATATAATGCTTATGGGACAATTGAAAAATCACTGCAAGGTGATTTTAGAAACCTCTAGTGGCACATTGGATGCCATTGCTTGGAATCGTCCCGATTTATTTAAAACTATATTCATTGGAACTGTGGTGAAAGTAGCATTTTCATTGCAAAAGAATGAATGGCAAGGGATGGTTTCTCCACAGCTTATGATCCAAGCTATTGAACCGCTCACTGAAGAGCCGATTACACTTTCCACGGAAGGTCTTAGACAAATGTATGTCATAGTAAAACAAGCTATGCGTGGTCGTAGTCAATCGGTTTATAATGTGGAACAAGAAATTTTACGCCGTAAGCCGGCAAATCAAAATAATCGCAGCGCCCTTACATCCTTAGATGTATTTAAGGAGTTGGGCATCATAGAAGAATATACCGGTGATGATGGTCAATTAATGCTAAGATGGAATGCCATTGAAGGAAAATTAGATCTTGTCACGTCCGTAACATTTCTTACCTATAGTGTATAGGAGGTGACACCATGACAACTGTAAATGAAGAAGGCAAAGCTTTAGTAGAACAAAGCACTTTTGATAAAGGAAAAGCTTTAGCTGAATTTATGGAGTATATCCATACCTATTTAACAGATGATGAGTGTAACCAAGTATTAAAGGCTTTTGAGCTTGCAGATAAGGCTCACGAAGGTCAGCTTAGAGCTTCTGGTGAACCGTATATCATGCATCCACTAGCAGTAGCTGATATTTTGGCACACTTACAAATTGACCATATCACACTTATGGCAGCACTCATGCATGATGTGGTTGAGGATACATCATATTCAAAAGAAGACTTAGAGGAAATGTTTGGCTCTGAAGTGGCATTCCTTGTCGATGGTGTAACGAAATTAAACCAATTCCAATATGAAACAAAAGAAGATCGGCAAATGGAAAATTATCGGAAGATGATTTTAGCCATGGCGAAGGATGTGCGCGTCGTTGTTATTAAACTAGGTGACCGCCTACATAATATGCGTACCTTAAAGCATATGCGTAGCGACAAACAAAAGCGCATTGCAAAGGAAACATTAGAAATTTTTGCACCTTTAGCACATCGCCTTGGTATCTTCAATGTGAAATGGGAGCTGGAAGATTTATCATTCCGGTATTTAGAACCAGAAAAATACTATGATCTTGTAGATCAAATGAAACAAAAACGCCAAGCTCGTGAAGACATTGTAAATGATACGATGAGTCAACTCACTAAGGCTTTAGGCGAAGCTCATATTAAGGCAGATATCAAAGGTCGTCCAAAACATTTCTACAGTATTTACAAGAAGATGAAAAAGGACAATCGCGATTTATCTCAAATCTATGACTTGCTTGCAGTTCGCGTTATCGTTGATACAATTCCTGATTGTTACGCGGTATTAGGTATTGCTCATAGCTTGTGGAAACCATTGCCATATCGATTTAAAGATTATATTTCCATGCCGAAATCCAATATGTATCAATCCTTGCATACTACTGTTATCGGTACCATGGGGCAACCTGTAGAAATCCAAATTCGTACTTGGGAAATGCACCGCGTATCTGAATACGGTGTTGCAGCGCATTGGCGTTATAAAGAAGGCAATAAAAATGGCGATAAGGATTTCGACCAAAAGGTTGCGTGGTTGCGCCAAGTATTGGAATGGCAAGATACAAGTAATCCAACAGAGCTTGTAAACGCTTTAAAATTAGACGTATTCTCCGGTGAAGTATTCGTATTTACACCAAAAGGCGATGTTGTTAAATTGCCGATAGGTTCTGTTCCACTAGATTTCGCATATCGTGTTCATACCGATGTAGGGCATAGATGCGTAGGTGCCAAGGTAAATGGTAAAATTGTACCGCTCGATTACACCTTGCAAAATGGTGATATCGTAGATATCATTACATCTAAAACAGGTCGTCCGAGCCTTGATTGGCTTAATATCGTAGGTTCTTCTGAAAGTAAGAGCAAAATACGCAACTGGTTCAAGCGTGAAAATAAAGCTGAAAATATTGAAAAAGGCTTAGAAGCGCTCGAAAAAGAAGCAAAACGATTAAATTATAGCTGGAAAGAATTGATTGCAGATAATCGACTTCAACAGGTTACGAAACAGCTCAAAGCAGGTATAGAAGATGAAATGTTTGCCGCTTGCGGTTATGGTGGTATCCCTGTAAGCACGGTTCTATTGCGGTTAATTGAACTTTATAAAAAATCTAAAGAAGCAGAAGAGTCTAAACACAGCACTGAACAAATCATTGAGAAACTAAAAGCTCAAGGTCCAAAAACGACCAAGAATGGTACAGGCGTTCTTGTAAAAGGCGAAGCTGGTGTTATGGTGCGTATGGCGAAATGCTGTAGCCCTGTACCTGGTGATGATATCATCGGTTATATCACGCGTGGTCGTGGGGTATCCATCCATCGCTCCGATTGTACGAGTCTTGGACATACGCCAGAAGATTTAGAGCGTATGATTGAGGTCTCCTGGGATGGTTCTTCTGGTGAATCTTTCCACGTAGGCATCGATATCCAAGCTTATGATCGAAATGGTCTGTTGATGGAGGTTATGGCTGTACTTTCAGAATTGAAAATCACTATTACAAACATCAATGCAAAGGTTCAAGAAGATACTAAAACCGTAAGTATCAATGTAGTTGTTGATATCCGAGATATTTCACAACTTGATTTTGTTATGACTAAGTTGCGCCGTATTCGTGAAGTGTATACGGTACAACGTAGTAGAGGAGGGGCTTAATGAGTGAACAACAATTAGTGCTTATGCGCATGCCTTTAGGTCCACTAGGAACAAATTGCTATGTCATAGGCGATAAAGCTGTTGGTGAGGCTTTCATCATTGACCCTGCCACACCGGAAGTATTAGATGCGCTAAAGAAACATGACTTGAAGCCCAAAGCTATTTTGCTAACCCATGGTCATGGTGACCATATTGGGGGCGTTCAAGACATTGTAGATGCCTATCAAGTGCCTGTATATATTCATAAGGGTGATGTGCCGTATTTGTCAGATCCTGAACTCAATCTCAGTGCTTATAGCAATCCTACACCGATTAAGGTGAAGGCAGAGATCATCGAGGTTAAACAAGGTGACCATATCACATGTGGGGATATCGATTTGGAAGTACTTGAGACACCAGGTCATACGCCCGGTGGGGTGTGTTACTACATGGAAGGTCTTGTATTCGTAGGGGATACTCTCTTTAGAGATTCCGTAGGACGTACAGATTTTCCAAACGGCTCTTATGAGACCTTGATGGAATCCATCAAAACTCAACTTTATAAATTGCCTGATAATACTATGGTGTATCCTGGTCATGGGCCGGAAACAAATATAGGTTATGAAAAACAATACAATCCATTCGTTGGAGTGTAGGTTTTATAAAATTTTGTAAGAAATAAAGGGGATAGTTATCATGAATACAACATTAGAAAAATTAAAAGAACGCATTAAAGACAAAAAATACAAATTGACTACACAACGTCAAACAATTTTGCAAGCCTTCATCGATGCTGATGAAAATCATTTAAGTGCAGAAGACGTATATGTACTTGTAAAAGAAGTGGCTCCTGATATCGGCTTGGCTACTATTTACAGAACACTTGATCTCTTCACTGAACTTGATTTGTTGAAACGTCTTGATTTCGGCGATGGTCGTAATCGTTACGAATTGAACGATGAAGAGTTTGCTCATTTCCACCATCATTTGATCTGCGTAAAATGTGGCAAAGTATCCGAGTTTGAAGATGATATGCTTGAAACACTAGAATCCATCATTGCTAAAAAATTGAACTTCCGCACTATCGACCATCAATTGAAAGTATATGGTTATTGCAGTGATTGCCAAAATCATATGACTGAAGCAGAGCTTGACAAATTAGAACGTATGGCTCATCACCATGCTTAATGGATATCTATATACGGGACCATTACCGCTTGGTTCTGTAGTGGCCCATAATTGTGGTGCTGCAGGCCTGTTTTCTGACAAGGTGCATCCAGATGTTATCCTTGAAGCTCACGAAGTCGATGGATTGTATATCTTAACAGTTACCACTGGTGAGACAGTTCAGACTTTTGAAGGCCCTGTTTCCTCTATGGGACGACGTCAAATAGGGCAAGCTTTGTTAAGCTATTTGCGTGAATATCAAGGCTTGCCAGTTGATGCACCATGGGGGACTATGGTCGGTGTACGCCCTACAAAGCTACTACATAAATATATAGATACATATGGCTCTGTCCACACAGCAACTCGTCACATTAGGGACGAGTTTTCTGTGTCTATGGAAAAACTTGCCACTTTAGGCTCTATAGGTGAATACCAACGTCCATTTTTAGCCAATACAGACGATAAAAAGGTGAGTCTCTATTGTGGCATTCCTTTTTGTGACACCCGCTGTGTTTACTGCTCCTTTCCGTATGGACTCTATCAAGACTATGATGGTAAAAGCCAATTTTTAACTGCCTTAGCCCGGGACATAGAGGATATGAAAACTATTGTTGAATCTTATGGCTTAACGGTAGATACCCTCTATATGGGGGGCGGTACACCGACGGTATTAGGGGACGAAGACTTTCACCAAGTTCTGAAACAGCTGTCTATACTTGTTCCTGAAGGTCATGAGTTTACTGTAGAAGCGGGGCGACCGGATTCTGTTAATCCTACAAAGTTACGATCTATGCTTGATTTAGGTGTCAATCGTATCAGTATTAACCCACAAACGATGCAAGATGATATTTTACGTCGCATAGGGCGTGGACATAGTGCACGTGATATTGATGAGTTGTTACAATATGTCAAACATAATACGTCGTTAGCGGTAAATATGGATTTTATTGCAGGCTTACCGAATCAAACGATGCAAAACATGATAGAGAATATGGATTATGTATGTCAAAATTTGCCGGAAAATGTTACAATTCATACGTTAGCATTAAAACGTGGTAGCCCATTGTATGATTTAAATATGCAAGATGATATCCCTGAGGAACATCTCGTGGCAGACATGATACAATATGGTAAAGAGCGTCTAGAAGCGGCTGGCTATGTACCATATTATCTATATCGTCAACAATATATGAGAGGACAGTTAGAGAATATCGGCTATACCTTGCCCGGCAAAGCGTGCGAATATAATATTCAGATTATGGAGGAACGACAAAGTATTCTTTCCATGGGACCTGGTAGTTCATCTAAGTGGATGCGGGCCCCTGAATATCGTCAATTGAAACAGCACATGCCAAAGGATGTAGATGTTTACCACGCAACGATAGATGCACTATTAGAGAAACGACATAGAATTTGTAAAAAATTTTGGGAGGTTGTGTAATGGCTATTAGAAAACCAAGAGGTACACAAGACTTTTTGCCAGAGCAAATGATAAATTGGCACTATATTGAACAGCGTATGCGTGAAATTTGTAAGGTATACGGGTTCAACGAAATTCGCACACCTGCCTTTGAAGATACTAAATTATTCTTGCGTGGCATCGGTGAAACTACAGATGTAGTACAAAAGGAAATGTACACATTTACTACGGGTGATGATGGTGGCTCTAGCTTTACCTTGCGCCCTGAAAATACAGCATCTGCAGTACGCGCATATTTAGAAAATAAAGTATATGGTAAAGAAGGCCTTACAAAATGGTATTACATGGGGCCTATGTTCCGACATGATAAACCACAAGCTGGCCGTTACCGCCAATTCCACCAATTCGGGGCAGAGGTATTAGGTTCTCAATCCCCTGTAGTGGATAGTGAAGTTATCTGCATGGTCGTACAATTGTTGAAAGACTTTGGCCTTAAAGACCTCAATGTAGAGGTTAACTCTGTAGGCTGTCCAACATGCCGACCTGTATACCGTGAAAAATTAATTGAGTTCTTTGAGCCTAAAAAAGAACAATTATGTAGTGACTGCCAAGAACGTTTGTATAAAAATCCTTTGCGTATCTTGGATTGCAAGAATGAAACATGTAAATCCTTGTCCGTAGGTGCTCCTGAAATTCACGAACATTTATGTGAAGAATGTCATGATCACTTCGAAGAATTGAAAACTTATTTAACGGCTGCTAATGTGCAATATACATTAAATCCTCGTTTAGTACGTGGCCTTGATTATTACACAAAAACAGCATTTGAGGTACAATATACTCCATTAGGGGCTCAAAGTGCAGTAGCCGGTGGTGGTCGTTACGATGGCCTTGTAGAGGAACTCGATGGTCCTCATACACCAGCCATCGGTTTTGCGATGGGTATGGAACGTTTATTATTAGCCCTTGAAAAACAAAACTTATTACCGGAACAAACTGTAGAGCCATCTGCATTCGTAGTAGCTCTTGGTGATGCGGCTAAGGTAGAGGCCTTCAAAATTTGCCAAGAACTTCGTAGTCAAAATATACCTGTTGAAATGGACGGACAGGGTAAGAGTATGAAGGCACAATTAAAATATGCTAACAAAATTAATGCAAAATATGTTATCATATTGGGTGATGATGAATTAGTTAAGCAAGAAGCTATTATTCGCGATATGGAAACTAGTGAACAACATGTTGTTCCTTTAATGGACGCTAGTAAAAAAATCTATAAGAGATTTAGTGGTATGGCCCTTAAGGATCTACTAGATCAATACTCAGTGAATAAGTATTATAAAGATAGAATTGGAAAGGATGACAATTAGAATGGAAACAATGCAAGGCTTACACCGTACGCACGGTTGTGGCACCATCTCTGAACAAGAGGTAGGTAAAGAGGTCGTATTATGTGGTTGGGTTGAACGCCGTCGTGATCATGGTGGTTTGATTTTCTTGGATTTACGTGATCGTTCTGGCGTAGTACAAGTAGTGGCATCTCCAGATCATAACGTGGAATCTTTCCACAAAGCAGAGGATGTTCGTAACGAATATGTACTTTGTGTACGTGGTAAAATTACAAAACGTGATGAAGCTGCTATCAATCCAAATCTTCCAACAGGTGCATATGAAATGTACTGTGAAGAGTTGCGCGTATTGAACTCTGCTAAAACACCTCCATTCTATATCCAAGATGATATTGATGTAGATGAAAATATTCGTTTAAAATATCGTTACCTTGACTTACGTCGTCCAGAAATGCAACGTAACTTGATTTTACGTCACAAAGTAACAAAAGCAATGCGCGACTTCTTCGATAGCCGCGATTTCTTGGAAATTGAAACTCCAATGCTTACTAAATCTACACCAGAAGGCGCTCGTGACTATCTAGTACCTTCTCGTGTAAATGCTGGTACATTCTATGCATTGCCACAATCTCCACAAATTTTCAAACAAATCTTGATGGTAGCTGGTTATGAAAAATATTTCCAAATCGTTCGTTGCTTCCGCGATGAAGATTTGCGTGCAGACCGTCAACCAGAGTTCACTCAGCTTGACTTGGAAATGTCCTTCGTAGATGAAGAAGACATTTATTCCATGCTTGAAGAAATGGTTGCTCATGTATTTAAAACTACATTGGGCAAAGAAATCACATTGCCTATGCCTCGCATTACATGGGATGAAGCAATGGATAAATATGGTTCTGATAAACCAGACCTTCGTTTCGACATGGCCTTTACTGATGTAACTGATCTTGTAAAAGATACAGAATTTAAAGTGTTCCGTTCTGTTATCGACAATGGTGGCGTAGTTAAAGGTATCGTAGTACCTGGTGATGCAGGTATTCCTCGTCGTGAACTTGATGACCTCGTTGAATATGTAAACCGTTATGGTGCAAAAGGTCTTGCATGGGCTTGCTTTAACGAAGATGGTTCTATCAAGTCTCAAATCATGAAGTTCTTAGGTGAAGATACAATCCGCAACATCGGTGAAAAAATGGGCGCTAAAGGTGGCGACCTCGTATTGATGATTGCTGATAAACCAGCAACTGTAGCACGTGCATTGGGCGAATTGCGCCTTGAAATGGCCCGTCGTATGAACATGATTGATCCAGATAAATTGGCATTCACATGGGTAACTGATTTCCCTATGTTCGAATATAACGAAGATGAAAAACGTTATGTTGCAATGCACCATCCGTTCACAATGCCTCGTCATGAAGACCTTGATAAATTAGAATCCGATCCTGGCAGCGTAAAAGCAATCGCTTATGATATGGTATTGAACGGTGTTGAAATCGGTGGCGGTTCCTTGCGTATTTACCAATCTGATGTACAAGAAAAAGTATTTAAAGCTATTGGCTTGTCTGAAGAAGAAGCAAAATCCAAATTCGGCTTCATGCTTGATGCATTCCAATATGGTGCACCTCCTCATGCAGGCTGTGCATTTGGCCTTGATCGTCTTGTTATGTTGATGGCAAAACGTCAATCTATCCGCGACGTAATCGCATTCCCTAAAACTCAATCTGCTTCTGATGTTATGAGCCAAGCGCCATCTGAAGTAGAACCTAAACAATTAAAAGAGTTGCATATTAAACCAGATATCGAGGAAGAAGAAGAGCAATCTTTGGTGTAAAAACATAGGCAAGAATTGATTAAAATTCAAATGTCAAGACTTGTTTATTACCAATCTTTCTGATACTATTTATGTATAAGATATCCCTGCCATGTGCGTGTGATATCGCAGTTTTGAGCCAACACATTTACTTCGGGAGTCCGAACTCTCGTCTGAACGTTACGCCCTTATGGGACAACTGCAGGATGAGGAGGACACCCACCTGCCCTAAGCAGGATCAAAACGCGGTACATTACGGCATGGTGGGGCTTTTTTGCGTGTAAAAATGGCATATAATGAGAACATCAATGGTTTACAAATATGGATATTAATAGTTTATATACAGTGAATTGAGGTGATAGAATGGATAGTTTGTTTGATTTAGAGCCTACAAATGCATATGAGCCACTTCCTGTGCGTATGCGCCCTACCAAGTTGGATCATTTATACGGTCAAGAAAAGGCCGTAGGGAAGGGGACCTTCTTACGTGCTATGGTAGAGAAGGATACCATACCATCTATGCTTTTTTATGGGCCTTGTGGAACGGGGAAAACTACACTAGCAGGTATCATTGCTAAGGTAAGTAATAGTCATTTTGTAAATTTAAATGCTACCAATGCTGGTATAGGTGAGTTGCGTAACATCATAGAGGATGCTCGTAAGCGCGTACGGTCATTACAACAAAGAACTATATTATTCCTCGATGAAATCCACCGTTTCAATAAAAGCCAACAAGATGTGTTATTACCTTGTGTAGAAGATGGTACGATTATCCTTATTGGTGCCACTACAGAAAATCCGTTTTTTGAGGTTAATAGACCGCTTTTATCCCGTTTGCGACTCATAACATTGGAGGCTTTGACACCAAAGGCGATTGGTCAAATTTTGCGTCGTGCTATTACAGATGAAGAGGTAGGTCTTGGTAAACGCCGTTTACAAGTAACTGATGAAGTGCTAGAGGATGTAGGCATTTTCGTTAATGGCGACGGTCGTATGGCTTTGAATATTTTAGAACAGGCTGCAGCTATGGTACCGGATGAAGGGACTATAACCATAGAGGTTCTTGAAAAAGTTGTGGGACGTCGAATTTATACATATGATAAAAAAGGTGACAGCCACTACGATACAATCTCTGCTTTTATTAAAAGTATGCGTGGCTCTGATGTACAAGCGACGGTGCATTATTTGGCACGTATGATTGAAGCGGGTGAGGATCCTAATTTTATTGCTCGTCGGATCGTAATATGTGCAGCTGAGGATGTAGGCCTTGCAGATCCGCAAGCTTTAATTCTAGCTAATGCAGCGGCTCAAGCAGCTCATATGGTAGGATTTCCAGAGGCTCGCATCATATTGTCTGAGGCGGCTTGTTATGTAGCATTAGCACCGAAAAGTAATTCTGCTTATTTGGCTATCGATGCAGCAATTGCTGATGTGCGCCACAAGGATTGTGGACAGGTGCCAGATCATTTAAAAGATAGTCATTATAGTGGGGCTAGCAAGCTAGGTCATGGGAACACCTATAAGTATGCTCACAACTATCCAAATGGCTATGTAAAACAGCAGTATCTACCAACACCTCTTATGGATGCTTCGTACTACAACGGTATTAAAAGAGGCAAGGAAGAACAGTTACTTTGTGACTGGGAGAAACGGTGTAAAAGCTAACTAAATACTTCGATATATGCTATAATATAATGATAAGTTAATTTACAGTAGTGTTATATAAGTAAGGGGTTTGTATAGATTTATGGCAGAAGAAAAAACTTCCACCAAAAAACGCAATACACGACGAAAGCGAACAAGTACAAAACAGCAAACTAAGTCTCAAGGGTTTTCCTTGCGCAGCGAAGTTAAAGGCTTAATTGTAATTGCCTTTGCAGTTATTTCCTTGCTCGGATTCTTTGGGTTTGAACTCGGTCTTGTAGGACAGATTTTAACAGGTATATTCCGTTATGGTTTTGGCCTAGGTGGTATTATTCCTTGCCTTGGTGTGTTCTGGATCGGCTGGCGATTATTGTATAAAGGAACATTTATTTCCGTTACTAAACGGGGTGTTGTAATGACTTTGTTCTTCCTATTCTTGCTAGCCCTTGTTCCATTGTGGCGCGTTCCTGAGGGGCAGGAATTAATCACAACACAATTGGCTGACCAAGGTGGTGTAGTAGGTGGTGCTATCGCTACATTCCTTCGCACTCTATTAGGTGAGCTAGGGGCTATCATTTTAGATGTGTTCTTATTATTAGCCTTTGGTATTCTAATCACTCGTTTATCTTTGCGAAGTGGCTTGCAAAAGGCAGCAGACAAAACACAAGTAGGTTTAGATGTAGCTAAAGAAGTGGCTGCTGAGAAGGTCGCTGTAGCTAAAGAGGTCTTTGAAGATTGGAATGAACAACGTAAAGAAGCTGCAGAACAACGGAAAGCGTATAACAGGGAAAAGGACACACGCTTTGCTGATGCTGCAGATCAAGCGTTAGATACACTTGAAAAACGAGGTATCACTACCGATCGAGATAACTTTGAAACGAGTGCGGTTATAGATAATGAACCTATGGTGGATACAGTAACGACTGTAGAATCTCCAAAGGCTCCTACATCTTGGAAAGAATTAGCTGAAATAGAAGCGCGCAACCGTGCAGCAGAACAATTGTCGAATATTTCTAAAGATGCTGGTGATGCGAAGTCTTATGATGCAGATGATTTCGATCAATTCTCTGATGCTAGTAGATCTACAGGTGATGACTATGTATATACTCCAGATGAGGATTATACATATACTCCAGACGAAGGATATACAGACGAATCTGAATCAGTAGAGAATAATCATGAGGAACAACCAGAGTTTACATATCAAAATACAACGATTGGTTCATTGGAAACTAATCACGCTGCTATAGCTTCTGCTGTACCTGGAACAGGTGCCGCTGCAAGTTCTGTAAGTGCTGGTGTCGGTATGTCTGGTATGAGTTTACAAGTACCATCTACTATTAGTACTACAGAAGATACAGCACAAGTAGCAGTATCTAAGGATGGTCAAATTCATCGTACCTATGATAGACCTTATCATTTCCCAAGCCTTGATATTTTGGCGAAAGGGAAGGGGAGTCAAAGCAATGGTGAAGAAGTAGCGCAAAATGCAATGATGCTTGAAAATGTATTGAGTAACTTTGGTATTACAGCTAAGGTCGTTAATGCTACACAAGGTCCAACTGTTACACGCTACGAAATTGAACCTGCACCAGGTGTAAAGGTTAGCCGCATCGTCAATTTAACTGATGATATCGCCTTAAACTTAGCGGCTCAACATATTCGGATGGAGGCTCCAATCCCTGGTAAATCCGCCATCGGTATCGAGGTTCCTAATAAGACGACAGAGGCCGTTCATTTGCGTGATGTTCTTGATTGTAGTGACTTCAAGGACGCTCGTGGGGGTATTCCGGTAGGTCTTGGCAAGGATATTGCAGGTAAGCCTGTTATTACTGATCTTGCGAAGATGCCTCACCTGCTTGTAGCAGGTACTACTGGTTCTGGTAAATCTGTATGTGTAAATACTTTGATTTCAAGTATTCTATTTAGTCGTAAACCAGAAGAGGTTAAGCTTTTATTAATCGACCCTAAGATGGTTGAATTGTCTATCTACAATGGCATTCCTCATTTGATGGCGCCAGTTGTAACAGATATGAAAAAAGCAGCCGCTGTATTGCGTTGGGCTGTTCGTGAGATGGAGGCTCGTTATAAAGCTTTTGCAGCATCTGGCAAACGCGATATTAAGAGCTATAACGAAGCACACCCTAAGGCGGCTATGCCTTTGATTGTATTAATTATCGATGAGTTAGCTGACCTTATGATGACTGCTCCTGATGATATTGAAGAATCTATTAGTCGCTTAGCACAAATGGCGCGTGCTGCAGGTATTCACATGGTACTTGCTACACAACGTCCTTCTGTCAACGTTATTACAGGCTCTATTAAGGCCAATGTGCCGAGCCGTATTTCCTTTGCAGTAGGTTCTCAAATTGACTCCCGGACTATTCTTGATATGGCGGGTGCCGAGAAATTGCTTGGTAAAGGGGATATGTTATTTGCTCCAATTGGTGCTAATAAACCAATTCGTGTACAAGGTGCGTTTATCTCTGATGATGAGGTAGAACATCTTGTGGAATTTGTAAAAGCTCAACGTGAACCAGAATATGACGATACTGTTACACAAGAGGCTGAAAAGGAAACCGAAAAAGAATCATCTGAAGAAAATGATATCTACCGCGATGAATTATTAGAACGTGCTGTTAATCTCGTTATGGAATCTGGTCAAGCTTCTGTGTCTATGTTACAGCGTCGATTCCGCATTGGATATACTCGTGCGGCTCGCCTTGTTGATACGATGGAAGACCTTAAAATTGTTGGTCCTAGTATGGGCAGTAAGGCTCGAGAGATTTTGATGAGTCCTGAACAAGCTAAGGCGCGATATTTCTCAGACTCCAATGATGAGCAATAATTAAATGATTATGATATGAGTATTATGTAGATTAAGAGAGGAACGAAAATGGCTGAATTAGGCGAAGAATTACGACGTGAACGAGTAAGACGTAATTTAACCTTTAAAGATGTGGAGCAAGTACTGCACATTAAAACAACCTATTTGGAAGCTATAGAAGATGGTAAGTATGACATCATTCCTGGTCAGGTCTACGTAAAAGGCTTTATTCGTAATTACGGTAATTATTTAGATCTTGATGGGGATCGCTTGGTAAAAGCCTACCAAAGTCAAGTAGGTGATATAGATACGTTTTCCTTGCGTTCTGTGACGCGTCAGAAGGCACAAGCTGCGCCAAATTTGGTGCAAAGTGAATTCGTTGAATACCAAACATCCAAAAAGCGTATGTCCTTAGAAACGCGTCAACGTAAACGTCAACGTTCTATCGTACAAGAACGCATTATTTTAGGGATTATTTTATTCTGTATGGCATTATTTTTACTATGGTTATTCCTTTTCTAATAAAAGGAAAGAAAGGCATTTATTCAATTAATGGATAGATTTTTAGTAACAGAACCTTCGGATATGAAGAAACGTGGTTGGGCCGAATTAGATTTTGTCCTCATTAGTGGGGACGCCTATGTGGACCATCCTTCCTTTGCACCTGCAGTTATCGGCAGATACTTAGAATCCAAAGGGTATCGTGTAGGTATTATAGATCAACCAGATTGGAATGATGTAGAGGCTTTCAAAAAACTTGGTAAACCACGTCTAGCATCCCTTGTTACGGCAGGGAATCTAGATTCAATGCTCAATAAATTTACGGCGGCAAAGAAAATTCGTCGACAAGATGACTATTCTCCAGGTGGTGAAGCGGGCCATCGCCCAGATCGAGCTACCTTGGTATATGCGAATCGTATGAAGGAGGCTTATAGTGATGTGCCTCTTATTATAGGTGGCATAGAGGCGTCCTTACGCCGATTTGGTCATTATGATTATTGGTCAGATACTGTGCGTCGTTCTATTTTAGTTGATTCAAAGGCGGATGTACTCATTTATGGTATGGGTGAACTTCAAATTGTAGAATTAGCTGATGCGTTAGATCAAGGCAGATTTAAAGAGTCCTTGCCATCTATTCGTGGTATTTGTTATATGGCCAAGGAAATCCCTACTATAGACTATGTTGAGTGTCCATCTTTTGAGGAAATTAAAGCGGATAAGATGGCTTTTGCTGATGCATTCCGTATGCAGTATGATGAACAAGATCCATTCTATGGTCGTATAGTAGTACAAAAACATGGCGATAGATATCTTGTTCAAAACACACCTGCATTGCCACTTACGCAGGAGGAAATGGATGGCGTATATAACTTGCCGTATACTCGCAAGTGGCATCCTAAATATGATGATAAGGGTGGCGTACCAGCATTAAGCGAAGTACAGTTTAGCCTTGTAAGTCAACGGGGATGCTTTGGTAGCTGTTCATTCTGTGCAATAACAAATCATCAAGGTCGTATCATCCAAAATCGTAGTCATGAGTCTTTACTTGATGAAGCTCAAACTATGATTAATATGGATAACTTTAAAGGATATATTCATGATGTTGGGGGCCCTACGGCGAACTTCCGTCATTTAGCTTGTGACAAACAAGCTGTATATGGTGCTTGTAAAGGTCGTACTTGTGCGGCTCCAGAGCCTTGTGAAAATCTAAATACAAACCATGATGACTATATTGCTTTACTCCGTAAATTACGTAAGCTAAAAGGCGTAAAAAAGGTATTTGTTCGTTCTGGCTTGCGTTATGACTATGTTCTAGCGGATAACAATAAAGATTTTGTCCGCGAGCTTTGTGAATTTCATGTAAGTGGACAATTAAAAGTAGCGCCAGAACATGTTTCTAAACGCGTTACCAATATGATGGGCAAAGCTGGTAAGGAAGAGTTCCTCACCTTCAAATCTTGGTTTGAAGAGGCCAATAAAAAGCTTGGTAAGAAGCAATATTTAGTACCATATTTTATGAGCTCTCATCCAGGTTGTGCCTTGGAAGATGCTATTGAATTAGCTGAGTTCTTACGTGATCAACATATGTATCCAGAACAAGTGCAAGACTTTATTCCTACGCCGGGAAGCTTATCGACATGTATGTACTATACGGGCATTAACCCACTGGATGGAAAACCTGTATATGTTGCAAAAAAAGGTAGAGATAAAGCTAAGCAGCGGGCTTTAATGCAATATAAAAATATTGAAAATTATGACCTTGTAAAAGAGGCGCTCATTGAAGCTAATCGACGTGACTTGATAGGGTTTGGACCTGAATCTTTGATTCCACCACGCCCAATTGGTCGGACTAATCGTACTAGTCAATCTAGTGGTTCTCGTAATAGTGGGAAGAATAATGATCGTCGCAATGGACGTCAGTCTAGTGAGAAAAGTAGTAAGGGTAGACCTTCTCGTAATGGCATGACCAAAAGTCGTCCATCTAATAGTAATCGAGGACGTGGTAGTCGTTAATAATGGAGAATAGCTTTGTCTATTCTGGTTTGGGAATACTTTATGTCTTATAGGAGGCATATATGAAACGGTGGATTGCTCCGGGCGTTTTAGCCCTATTTGTTATAGGAATGTTAACCTATGGCGTAAACTTTTACCATCAAGAACAGTTAGAACATGCAAAAGAACCTGTTCGTGGTGAAATTACAGTTTATACAGACTTGCCGAACAATATAACTACATTGCTTGCCGATCGATATGAAGAGGAGAAAAATGTAAAAGTTACAGTTATGCCTCTTACAGAAGAGCAAATGGCCCAACGGTCGGCTTCAAATGTAGCTGATACATCTGGTGATCTGGTACTTACCTCTGAAGATAATCTCGTTGTGGGGGCAAATGCAGGGAAATATGCACCTATCGTTAATGAAAGAATTGACGAAGTACGTGATAATCTAAAAGATATAAATGGGTATTGGGTAGGTCTTTGGTATGATCCTATTGTATTTGTTCAAAATGACACCTTCTACAATGGGATAGGTAAATATATTACTACTTGGGATACATTGGGAAAACAAGGTGATTGGTCTATTGTGATGACCGATTTTGTAGCATCTCAAAATGCAGCTAATTTGTTATATAACATGGTGGAATATAGAGGCGAGCCTGAGGCACTGAACTATTTATATAGTTTAAAGCCACATATAATACAACATGCCAAGTTCTTGTCTACTCCAGTTCGCTTAACTGCGTTAGGAGAGTCTAATATCGGCATTGGTAATTTGTCTGATGCGGCCCAATATACTCGTCATGGATATCCGATTAAGGTTATATACCCAACAGATGGAACATCTTATTATGTAACTGGCGCTGCTGTATTAAAAAATTCAAAACATAAAGCAGATAGCGTTGAATTTATTAATTGGTTGTTATCTATAAAGACTGCAAAATATATGGTTGAAAATAATTTCACCTATATGTTTACGAATCCAGAAATGGATGAGCCAAAAGACTCATTGGGGCACGAGTTGATTTTATGGCCTGTTAATGGTGGTTACACTATAGATGGCAAAAAATTATTGTTAAATCACTGGGTTAGCCAAGTGCGTTTCCGCAAGGAGTAACTCAGTTATATAAATCCTATTACAGGAAGTAAATTGAGAAATAAACTAGTTATGAAAGGATATAGAATGGGTAAGAAATTAGGGTATGTTAGCCTAGGTTGTGCTAAAAACTTAGTAGATACAGAGGTAATGTTAGGCTTATTGAAAGATAATGGCTATACGATTACAGAGGACCTAAGCGAAGCAGATCTTATCGTTGTAAATACCTGTACCTTTATTGAGAAAGCAAAAGCCGAGTCTATTAATACTATTCTTGAGGTGGCTCAATATAAAGAGGATGGTAAATGTAAAGGCCTTATTGTAGCAGGTTGCTTAAGCCAACAATATCAAGATGAATTATTCCAAGAAATTCCTGAAATTGATGCTTTAATCGGTACAGGTGCATGGGACCAGATTATGGTAGCCGTTGATGCTATTGAACATGGCAATCGCAGTTGTATCATGGAAAATATTACAAATATTTATGATGAGCGTATGCCGCGTATTCAGACTACACCTCGGTACAGTGCATATGTAAAAATTGCTGAGGGCTGTAACAATGGTTGTACCTTCTGTATTATTCCAAAGGTGCGTGGTGCATTCCGCAGTCGTACTATCGAGTCTATTAAGGCCGAAGTAGAACGATTGGCTGCATCCGGTGTTAAAGAGGTCGTTCTTATCGCTCAAGATACGACTAGTTACGGTATTGATCTAAATGATGGTAAACCATTGTTGACTACGTTGTTAAAAGAATTAACTGCCGTAGAAGGTATCGAATGGATTCGCATGTTATACTTATATCCAACTTTCTTCTCCGATGAATTGTTAGATATTATCGTTAATGAGCCAAAACTTTGTAAATATGTAGATATTCCATTACAACATGTGAATAACGATATTTTAAAACAAATGAATCGTCGTGATGATCGCAATGATATTGAACGTTTGCTTAAGAAGATTAGAAATGCACCGACACATATTACATTGCGCACATCTATCATCGTTGGGTTCCCTGGTGAAACAGATGAACAATTTGAAGAACTTTGTGACTTTGTAAAAGAAATAAAATTCGATAATATGGGCGTATTTACTTACTCTCAAGAGGAAGGTACACCAGCTGGTGCTCGTGAAGATCAAGTGCCAGAAGAGGTGAAAGAAGAACGTTATCATATTCTCATGTCCATTCAAGCAGCTATTTCTGAAGAGAATAATCGCGATTTAGAAGGTACTGTTGACTATGCAATGGTGGAAGAAATCGAGGACGGCGAGAATGGTACATTACTAGCTAAAGGACGTTTGAAATCTCAAGCACCTGATGTAGACGGTAATATGTACATTGAGGACTGCGGTGAAGATATTCAACCTGGTGATATTCTTAAGGTACAGGTAGAGCAAGGCTTTGCTTACGATGTAGTAGCTACGGTTGTAGAATAAAACACAGCTCGATTCTTTCGATTGTGGAGGTGATCTGATGATTGTAGAACTTATTTCTACAGGTTCAGAATTATTGCTAGGCGATACAGTGAATACAAATGTATCTTGGCTAGCACAAGAATTAAATAAATTAGGCTATACTATTGCTCATCAATCTGTAGTGGGGGATAATCCTAAGCGCATGGCAGAGGTCTTTCAATTAGCTAGCACTAGAGCGGACATCGTTATTAGTACTGGCGGATTAGGACCAACGCAAGGAGATATTACACGAAATGTATTAGCCGATTCTATTGGACGACCTATTGTATTTAATCAAGAGGCGATGGATGAGGTTGAAAAATTTTTCCAACGTGTAAAACGTACTGTGCCGGATGCAAGTCGTCGAGAAGCGGAGTTGCCTGAAGGCGCAAACGTATTACATAATCCGGTAGGCGTGGCGCCTGGTGTTGTAGTGGAAGATGGCGATACTACATACATACTTTTGCCAGGACCTCCTGGTGAGATGAAGGGGATGTTCCACGATAGTGTGGTGCCTTATTTAATGAATCGATTTGGTTCGCAAGGTGTTGTTACCTCCTATCGCTATGGTGTATATGATATTCGCGAAATTGATTTAGAAAATACCTTAATGGATCTCATTAAGAACCAATCGAATCCAACCATTGCCTTGCTCATTAAAAAGGGCTATATCGAGGTTCGTATCACCGCTAAGGCTGACACCTTAGAGGCTGCCCATGAGGTTCTCAATCCTTGGGATGCTATCATTCGAGAACGATTAGGAGCTCGTGTAGGACGTGACTTGACTGTTTCTATGGAGGAAACACTAGGTCATGTATTACTTGAAGAGCAGAGCACGATTAGTACTGCTGAATCTTGTACTTCTGGATTAGTTGGTAAGTTATTGACTAATGTCAGCGGTAGTAGTGAATACTACATGGGTGGCGTTATTTCGTATAGCAACGACATAAAACATCGTGTGCTAGGGGTACCACAAGACATGCTCGATACGTATGGTGCCGTAAGTGAGCAAGTCGCTAAGGCTATGGCAGAGGGAGCACGAACTATTGGTCAAACAACATATGCCGTTTCTACGACTGGCATAGCTGGTCCTGGCGGCGGTAGTCCTGAGAAGCCAGTTGGTCTTGTGTGGTTCGGTGTAACTGGACCTCATGGGACAGTAGCTCACAAGGCTAATTTAATTGGTAATCGCGAAGATATTCGACAAAGTGCAGCAGAGCTAGCACTATATTATGTGTATACTTATATAACAGAAAAGGGGAAATAAAATAATGGCTGTAGATGGCAGACAAGCAGCGTTGGATAACGCGTTAAAACAAATTGAAAAAGACTTTGGTAAAGGCGCTATTATGCGCCTTGGTGAAGCAGCAGATCGCATGAACGTAGAGGTTATCTCCTCTGGGTCCCTTGCTATCGATATCGCTGTTGGTGTAGGTGGTTTCCCTCGTGGTCGTGTTATTGAAATCTATGGCCCAGAATCCTCTGGTAAAACAACAGTAGCACTTCATGCTGTAGCAGAAGCGCAAAAACAAGGTGGCATTGCGGCTTTTATTGATGCGGAGCATGCGATGGATCCAGTATATGCTCGTAACTTGGGAGTAGATATCAATAATTTATTGATTTCTCAACCAGACAATGGTGAGCAAGCTCTTGAAATTACAGAAGCTCTTGTTCGCAGTGGCGCTGTAGATATCGTCGTAGTTGACTCCGTTGCCGCTTTAGTTCCTAAAGCTGAAATCGAAGGTGAAATGGGCGATGCTCACGTAGGTTTACAAGCTCGCTTGATGAGTAAAGCATTGCGTAAATTGACTGGTATCATCAGCAAGTCTAAAACTGTTGTTATCTTCATCAACCAATTGCGTGAAAAAGTAGGCGTAATGTTTGGTAATCCTGAAACTACAACAGGTGGTCGTGCATTGAAATTCTATTCCTCTGTACGACTTGATGTTCGTAAAGGTGAGCTCATTAAAGCCAATAATGAAAATGTTGGTGCCCGCACTAAAGTTAAAGTTGTTAAAAACAAAGTAGCACCTCCATTCAAAACTGCTGAGTTTGATTTGATGTATGGCGAAGGTATCTCCAAAGCTGGTACTCTCATTGATATTGGCACAAATATGGAAATCATCAATAAATCTGGTGCATGGTATTCCTATAATGGGGAACGTATGGGCCAAGGTAAAGAGGCGGCTAAACAATACTTGCTCGACAATCCACAAATCGCTGAAGAAATTGATCGTATTATTCGCGATACATTAGCGGTTGGCACTGAAGAAATCGATATAATCGGTGAAGAAGTAACTGAAGAAGTATAATCATGAGTGAAGAAACGATGCAAGTTGCTATGGATCAAGCGTATCGCTTCCTAGCTCAACGATTTCTAAGTTCCTATGAACTGACACAAAAAATGAGACGTAAACAAATCGAGGACCCAATCATTGAGCGGGTCCTCGAACGCCTTAGAGACTATGATTATATCAATGATGAGCGCCTGTCTGAACAAGTATTAGACTATTTGATGAAAGAACAAAAATACGGCGCCTACATGATTAAGCAAAAGATGAAACTTAGAGGTCTTACTGTGCCTCCGGAAATCTCTGATTATGATGAAGTGAAAGCCGCTTATCGTGTAGTGGAGAAAAAATTTGGTTCCATTCTCAATGAGGACTGCACTCCTCGTGTAAAAGTCTTTAATTTTCTCAAATATAGAGGGTTTTCAACGAGTACTATCCAAGTTGTGTGCAATGATTTTTATGAATAGATAGTACTTTTTCTGAGGCCTTACCAGGCTTGTAAAATCTTGACAGAAAGGGCTTTCAAGTCTAAAATTAATAATAGCCTTATTTATTTATATGATGATATGGCTAAATGATAATTTAATGCATAAAGGGCATAAAAAGGAGCATGAAAGCTCGATTTTGAGAATTTAAGAGGAGGTGAGACTGATTTTAGAGTATAGTCTAATTGCAGTGGTAATGGTACTGATTGGACTAGGGGTAGGCTATTTTTTACGAAAAAATATTGCTGAAGGAAAACTGAATCAAGCTGAACAAGAGGCTGCACGCATCATCGCAAATGGTGAGCGCACAGCTGAGTCTAAAAAGAAAGAAGCTTTATTAGAAGCGAAAGAAGAAATTCATAAGCTCCGTTCTGATGTAGAACGAGAAAATAAAGATCGCCGTTCTGAACTTCAACGTATGGAACGTCGTATTCTTCAAAAAGAAGAATCTTTGGATAAAAAATTAGACAATATTGAACACAAAGAGGAAGCTTTACATCGCAAAGAAGCTGACTTAGCCCAAAGCCGTGAAAAAATTGAAGCTTTGTATGAAAAACAAATGGCAGAGTTAGAACGTATTTCTGGCATGACATTTGAAGAAGCTAAGAATATCTTGTTAACAAATGTAGAACAAGAAATTCGTCATGAAACGGCAATTATGGTTAAGGAAATGGAGCAGCAAGCTAAGGATGATGCGGAGAAAAAAGCAAAAGAAATTATCTCCTCTGCAATCCAACGTTGCGCAGCTGACCATGTGGCGGAGACTACCGTATCCGTAGTGGCATTGCCTAATGATGAAATGAAAGGCCGCATTATTGGTCGTGAGGGCCGTAATATTCGCGCACTCGAAACATTAACAGGTATTGACTTGATTATCGATGACACACCAGAAGCAGTTATTCTTTCTGGCTTCGACCCAATTCGTCGTGAAGTGGCTCGTATTGCTTTAGAAAAATTGATTGTAGATGGTCGTATCCATCCAGCTCGTATTGAAGAAATGGTTGGTAAAGCTCGTAAAGAGGTTGACCAAACTATTAAAGAAGCTGGTGAACAAGCAACATTTGAAGCTGATGTTCATGGCTTACATCCTGAAATTGTTAAGATTTTAGGTCGTTTGAAATATCGTACTAGTTACGGTCAAAACGTTTTGAAACATTCTATTGAAGTATCTCATTTAGCAGGTTTGATGGCGGCTGAACTAGGCTGTGATGTAACATTGGCTAAACGAGGTGGTTTGATCCATGATATTGGTAAAGCATTAGACCGTGAACTTGAAGGTTCTCATGTTCAAATCGGTGTTGATGTGGCTCGTAAATATCGTGAAAGCGCAGCAGTAATTAACTGCATTGGCGCTCATCATGGTGATGAAGAGTTCCAATCTGTAGAAGCTGTATTAGTAGCAGCTGCTGATGCTATCTCTGCGGCTCGTCCAGGAGCACGTCGAGAAACATTAGAAAACTACTTAAAACGTTTATCTAAATTGGAAGAAATCGCTGAATCCTTCGAAGGCGTTGAAAAATGCTTTGCTATTCAAGCAGGTCGTGAGATTCGCGTTGTAGTAAAACCGGATAAGATTGATGAAGCTGAGTCTACATTACTTGTTCGGAATATCGTAAAACGCATCGAGTCTGAACTCGAATATCCAGGCCAAATTAAGGTCGTAATTATTCGTGAAACTCGCGTTGTGGATTACGCAAAATAATATGCTATAAGCGATAAGTATAGGCTGCAATGACTTCATTGCAGCCTATTATTATCAAAATATTGGTAATGGTATCGTTTAATACGGCGTATAGGAATCCTTATGTATTTAGTTTCATAGATAAGGATTCTTATGATTCGTATTTGATTTTTGTATTAATTTAATAATTTAACTAATTAAAATCTTTTACAAATAGAGGATTTTTTATTTGTATATCGAATTAATATATATATATGGGGAAGGAGGCGTTGGCTATGAGCAGATATTTTGAAAATGAATTGATTGAACAAATCAAAGATGCAAATGATATTGTATCTGTAATATCCGAGCATGTAGCTTTAAAGAAACGGGGCAAGAACTATTGGGGTTGTTGTCCATTTCATAATGAAAAGACGCCGTCCTTTAGTGTTGCCCCTGAAAAGGGCTTTTATTATTGTTTTGGCTGTCATGCATCGGGTAATGTCATTAAATTCCTCATGGAACTAGAGCATTTAAGCTTTGTAGAGGTTCTAGAGCGGCTTGCTAATCGTGCTAATATTCCCTTGCCGGAGGCAAAACTTTCACCAGAACAACGAGCTCGAGATGAACGACGAAAAAAATTATATGAAGCTTCAGAATTAGCGGCTACATTTTTCCATAACTGCCTTACTCAAACATCGATTGGTAAGGTGGGCCTTGATTACTTAAAAAAAAGGGGCCTTACAAAAGATACGATTGAAAAATTTAAATTAGGCTTTGCTCCAGATGGTTGGGATAAGTTGTATCGCGCCTTTCACGAACGTGGTATCGATGATTCTATTCTTTTGGAGTTGAATTTGGTCCGTAAAAACCAAAAGGGACAGTTTTACGATTTCTTTAGAAACCGAATTATGTTTCCTATTATGGATGGTAAAGGTCGAGTAGTTGCCTTTGGTGGTCGTGTTATGGATGACAGCACGCCAAAATATTTAAACTCACCAGAATCAGCCATCTTTGAAAAGGGAAAACTATTATTTGCCTTTGATAAGGCTTATAAATCTATTCGTCAAGAGCGACAGGCTATCCTTGTAGAAGGGTATATGGACGTTATATCTGCTCATAACCATGGTGTTACTAATGTAGTAGCATCCTTGGGGACGGCTTATACACGAGATCATGGTCATATCTTAATGAGGCAGGCTGATGAAATTGTACTGGCCTATGATATGGATGGCGCAGGTCGTCAAGCAGCAGCTAGGGCTATAGAATTATTACAAAATACGGACTTTAAGGTGCGTGTTCTGGCTATGCCAGATGGTAAGGATCCAGATGATTATGTACGTAATCATGGAGGACAAGCATTTAAAGATTTAGTAGCTAAAGCGGTTAAGCCTCTTGATTATTTATTAAGTGAGTCTTTAATTAAACACGACACAAATGATACGGAAGGGAAGCAAGCTGTTATGGCTGATGTATTCCCATATATTGCTAATATAGATAGTCAAACACAACGGGATGATGCTCTAAAGACATTGGCATTACCACTATGGCTTGATAATAGTAGTATTTTTAGATATTTCCGAGACTATGTAAAAAAAGGACAAATTGAATTGGTTGATACTGCGTCTGCACCGTTGCCAACACAGGATTTACCTAAAGGTGATGCAGAAAAATTATTGTCCTTAGCCTTTACAGATGGTGAAGTGTTACAACATATGATGAGCTATTTGCCATTAGAAGACTTTGAAAAAATTGAATATCGAGGTATAATAGAAAAGATATTCACCTTATTTAAACAAGAAGGTCGTCTAGATGATACTGCCATTCAATCTGTTTTATCCCCATCGGAGTATGATATTTACTCTAGATTGGTTGTTATGAGTGACGATGAATATAAGGTACAAGTGCCTGGATTAATCCGCAAGATAAGGCTTCATTCATTGCGTGAACAGTATAAAGCGCATTCAATTATGGCGGATCAATTAAAACGGGCAGGAGATTCGACATTTATTAGCGAATTACATAAGTGTCAGGAAATACAGAACTTAATTAGAGAATGGTCTAAGTAATATAATGTAAGAAGGAGAGCGCTGTGGCTAAGAAAGTACAAAAAAGTCAAATAGAGGAGATTGTAGAACAACTTCTTGAAAAAGGCCGAAAAACCGGCGTGTTGACACAATCAGAGATTTCAGATGCTCTTCATGAGCAAACTGGACTTACTGCGGAACAATTAGACGATATTTATACTACATTTGGTAAATTAAATATTGAAGTAGTGGCTGATATCGACAGTGAGGATGCGGACGCTCAGCCAATAGAACCAGAAGAAGAGGATGAAGAAGATACTCCTAATGAAAAGAATATCTCCATCGATTTAAGTGTAGACTCTGGTGTTAACATTGATGATCCTGTACGTATGTATCTCAAGGAAATTGGTCGTGTCCCATTGCTTTCTGCAGATGAAGAAATCGTTTTAGCAAAGCAAATTGAAGCTGGCGCAGCAGAAGATGCTACATATAAAGATATTCAACTTGCCAAAAAGGCTAAGAAAAAATTGGTAGATGCTAACTTGCGCTTAGTTGTAAGTATTGCAAAACGTTATGTAGGTCGCGGCATGTTATTCTTGGATTTGATTCAAGAAGGTAACTTGGGCCTTATTAAAGCTGTAGATAAGTTCGATTATACAAAAGGTTATAAATTCTCCACATATGCTACATGGTGGATTCGTCAAGCTATTACTCGTGCTATTGCGGACCAAGCTCGTACGATTCGTATTCCTGTACATATGGTAGAAACAATCAATAAATTGATTCGTATTTCCAGACAATTATTGCAAGATAAAGGTCGTGAACCATTACCAGAAGAAATCGCAGAAGGTATGGGCATTACGGTAGAGCGCGTGCGTGAAATTCAAAAAATCGCACAAGAGCCAGTATCCTTGGAAACTCCAATTGGTGAAGAGGAAGACTCTCACTTGGGAGACTTTATTGAGGACCAAGATGCTATTGCTCCAGACGATGCAGCTAGCTACATCTTATTACAAGAACAAATTGAAGATGTATTTACATGCTTAACTGACCGTGAGCAACAAGTATTGATCTTGCGCTTTGGTTTGAAGGACGGCAAACCTCGTACATTGGAAGAAGTAGGTCAACATTTCAATGTAACTCGTGAACGTATTCGTCAAATAGAAGGCAAAGCGCTTACTAAATTGCGTAACCGCGGTAAACGCGATAAAATCAAAGACTTCTTATAAGATAAAGAATCTCGTAAGGGTTGTAATGCAGTGTTCTCTAGCACTGTGTTACAGCCCTTTTGTGTTATAATAAAGGTTGATAATGTTTAAAAATATGATTACTTATAATAGTTCTATTAGTTCTATTAACTCTATTAGCTTTACTAGAACTATAGTTATACAATTATAGAATCATCGATATAATCTGATAGTAATATATTGAAATGTAATGAAGGATTTAAGAGATACAATGTTTACAGTTACTAAACGTTTAGAGGTGAGTGCATCTCATCAATTAAAACTAGATTATCCTAGCAAGTGTCAAAATTTACATGGTCATAATTGGATTATTACCGTCCATGCTCGTTCTGAAGAGAAAAAATTCATGGCCGCTTAGATCATCGTCATATCAATGATGTATTAGGCGATATTAATCCTACTGCTGAAAACATGGCAAAATGGATTGCTGATGAGTTGGGTCCTAAATGTTTCAAAGTAGAGGTTCAAGAGTCTGAAGGGAACACAGCTATTTATGAACGTGATTGAAATCTTCGCTTCTATTGATGGTGAAGGAAGTCGTCAAGGGCTATTAACCACATTCTTACGCCTTCATGATTGCAATATACGCTGTTCATATTGTGATACTACCTATAGTTATGGTATTGATAGTACTTTCACAGACATGACCGTCCGAGAGGTGGCTGATGCAATTGAAAGTTTAGGCAATCATCGAATTACCATTACGGGTGGTGAGCCACTATTACAAGAAGCTGCTGTAGTGGAACTAATCGATGAATTAAATCGTCGTAAATCTGCTAAATTAGAGGATGAACCGTGTACTGATATAAAATCGACTACGGGAATTAACGTATCTGTAGATGCCCAAGACGTATTAGATAGTGAAAGTCTTTACGATTTCAATATTGAAACAAATGGTACGATTATACCGAGCTTTCACCGAGAAAATGTGTGGTTTACCTACGATTATAAAACACCGTCCTCTTTAGCTGAGAAATCTATGAATTTAGATATATTCAAAGTTTCTAGGGAACAGGATTTAATTAAATTTGTAGTAGGTTCCGTAGAGGATTTAGACTGTATGCGTCATATGATTAATCAATATCCTACAAAGGCTCAAATCTATGTATCACCAGTGTGGGGAAAAATAGAGGCAGCTGCTATTATTGATTATATGAATGAACATAATCTACAAAATGTACGATTCCAATTACAGATTCATAAATTTGTATGGGATCCTGATGCGAAAGGTGTATAGTATAGTTAGGGCGTAGGTAGAGTATCGAGTGTTTTTTTATGCAGTATGATACATTATGATATGATGACACCTTGATATAAAGGGGAATATATGGATACAGAAAAAATAGAATCACTTGTATATCAATTGCTAGAAGCCTTGGGGGAGGACCCTAATCGTGAAGGTTTAGTAGAAACGCCTAAGCGCGTAGCTCAAATGATGGCAGAGGTATACGAAGGGATTCAGTATACGAATGCTGAGATTGCAGAGATGTATGGTAAGACCTTTGAAGTTGATACAAATCAAATGGTTGTAGTAAAGGATATTACGTGTTTTTCCCATTGCGAACACCATATGGCTTTAATGTATGATATGAGTATTAGCATTGGCTATATTCCTAAAGGTCGTGTTATTGGCTTATCTAAAATACCTCGTATTGCTGAAATGTGTTGCAAACGATTGCAATTACAAGAAAAAATTGGAGAAGATATAGCTGAAGTTATTTCACTAGCTACAGGGTCAGAGGATGTTATTGTTCATATTACATCTTCTCATAGTTGTATGAGTGCGAGAGGGATTAAATCTACAGATAGCCAGACTACTACATTAGCTACAAAGGGCGTATTTAACGAAGATAATATGATTCACCGTTTTATGTTGATGAAACAGTCGTAGACCAGATATCTTGACTAATAGTCAGGCTATTCGGTATAATTAATGAGCTAGAAACTAACTGTGGGCCTATAGCTCAGGGGTAGAGCAACCGGCTCATAACCGGTCGGTCCCTGGTTCGATCCCAGCCTTGAGATTTCAAGGGCGGTTATTTTTATATGTAATTCATTTATTTCTTAGATACAATCGTCATTACTAAGATGGATAGTAGATGATACTCTAGAGTATCAGTCGTCTGATTTATGAGTTTCCTAAGAGATAAATAGTAAATAGAGGAATTATGGAACCTAGACCTATGATGGATCGCTTAGAGGCGGTTTTTTCGATTGTGCCAAAGGCTCGTGCAATAGCTGATATTGGCACTGATCATGGATATTTAGCAGTAGAACTTATCAACCGTAATCGTGCTGACTTTGTTATAGCCGGTGATGTACATAAGGGACCTTTAGAATCTGCAAAAGAATATGTTAAGTCCCGAGGGCTTGAGTCTAAGGTAGATTGCCGTTTAGGGGATGGTCTCAAGGTAACGCAGAAGGGCGAGCTAAATGGTGCCATTTGCTGTGGTATGGGCGGTTTCTTGATGCGCGATATCGTAGAAGAAGGGCCTGAACCGTTGGAATTCTACGTGTTACAACCACAAAATGGGCAAAAAGAATTGCGTCAGTATATGGTGCAAAAAGGCTATGTTATTGTTCTTGAAATTATTGTTGAAGATACCGGTAAATTATATACTGCGTTTTTAGCAATTCGCGAGGATTGCTTGGAAAACTATACAGGCACAGCAAATCATGAAAATGTGTATGCCACATTGCCTGAAGAATCCTTACTATGGTTTGTTGGGGCTCTTCTTGAACAAGAACGACCAGAACTTTGGACAAAATATATTGAGTATTTGATATATCAACGACAATGTGCCTTGGATGGTATGACAGAGAAATTGAGCCATACTGACAAATATCGGGATTTAGAGCGCGAAGTCGAATTTCTTCGTAGTCTTTTAGAAAGTAGATAGAAAGAAGTGAGTTTTATGACAACTGTTCAACAAGTCATTACCTTAATGGAACAATTAGCACCTCGATCCTATGCGGAATCTTGGGACAATGTAGGCCTTATGGTAGGCGACAGAAATGCTATGGTTACAGGTGTATTAACTACATTAGATGTAAAAGAGGAAACTATTTCGTATGCTATTGAACATGACTGTAATTTAATCATTAGTCATCACCCGTTAATTTTTAAAGGATTAAAACAATTATCTTGTGATACGGCTCAAGGGCGCATGATTCATAAATTGATTCAACATAAGATAGCCGTATATAGTGCCCATACGAATCTTGATATTGCACCTGGTGGCTTAAACGATATGTTGGCAGAACGATTAGGTCTTATAGATGTTAAGGGCTTTATCAAAACTGGTGAAGATGCGCTATATAAGATAACTACATTTGTGCCTGAAAATGCAGCTGATGCGGTTCGTCATGCAATGGGATCTGCTGGTGCTGGCAAAATTGGTAACTACGAGCATTGTAGCTTTAGTATTCATGGTGAAGGTCGCTTCATTGGTAACGAAGACTCTAATCCTGTTATCGGTGAAGCCGGTGCTTTAACGGTCGCAACTGAGGTACAAGTGAACGCTGTCGTTGATGGTACACATTTAAGCCAAGTTGTAGAGGCAATGAAAGAGGCCCATCCTTATGAAGAGGTAGCTTATGAAGTGGTATCCTTGTCTGAGCCAAAATGTTCAATTCAATATTTAGGTCGTATTGGTCATTTACCAAATGCACTCAATTTAGATACATTCCGTGAATGGGTTCAGGAAGCATTGCCAGAGGCTAATATTCGTTTTGCTGGGGTAGCTCCTCAAGAAATACAATCTATAGCGCTCTGCTCTGGTGCTGGCGCAGAATTTATTAAGGATGCAGCTCATCTACATGTGGATGCATATATTACAGGTGATGTGAAGTATCATGATGCACAATTAGCTAAAGAGCTGGGATTGCTCGTAGTTGATGCGGGACATTTTGGTACAGAATCTATTGTTGCGAGAGGCTTATGTGATTATTTACTTAGTAAAGATGTACCTGTTCCTGTGAAAGCTTTTACAGAACAGAATGATTTCTTTTTCTTATAATATTGCATTTTCTTGCAACAAATAGGCTAGCTATGATAAACTGAATTGAAGCAAGTATGAAAGACGGTTGCGAGTCCATAGGACTCGAGGAAAGTCCGAGCTCCATAGGGCAGGATGCCAGATAACGTCTGGCGAGGGTAACCTTAGGGAAAGTGCCATAGAAAAGGAAACCGCCACGTCAGTGGTAAGGGTGGAAAGGTGAGGTAAGAGCTCACCAGCAGTCTGGTAACAGGCTGGCT
>JAWERH010000002.1:0-27528 GCA_032482215.1 Veillonella sp.
GAAATCCTTCATGAAGCATTAGAACAAGCTCATAAAGGCCGTATGCATATCATGGGTATCATGCTTGATACAATTGCTGAACCACGTCAACAAATGTCTCAATACGCTCCACGTATTATTACAATGAAAATTGATCCAGATAAGATTCGTGATGTAATCGGTTCTGGCGGTAAAGTAATTCGTGGTATCATTGACGAAACAGGTACAAAAATCGACATCGAAGATGATGGCACAGTATTCATCGCTTCTGTAGATCAAGATGGTGCTGCTAAAGCACAACAAATCATTGAAAACCTTACTAAAGAAGTTGAAGTAGGTGAAGTATACCTTGGTAAAGTAACTCGTTTGATGGCATTCGGTGCTTTTGTAGAAGTATTACAAGGTAAAGAAGGTCTTGTACACATTTCCAAACTTGCGAAAGAACGCGTTGAAAATGTAGAAGACGTAGTAAATGTAGGAGATGAGATTATGGTAAAAGTTATCGAAATCGATAAACAAGGCCGTATCAACTTGTCCCGTAAAGATTGTTTAAAATAAGAGGTGTTATATGGATATTCGTGGCTTTGAAGTAGTTTCTGCTTTTGAAGAACAAGATATCAATTTACCGACACGTAAAACAACAGAAAGCGCAGGCTATGATATTGAATGCGCTGAAGCTGTTACTTTAGAACCAGGTCAAGTAGTATTAGTGCCAACAGGTATTAAAGCTTTCATGGCATACGATGAATACCTTGCCATTCACATTCGTTCTAGCATGGCCATTAAACGCCATCTAGCACTTGTAAATAGTCATGATCGCTCTACTCAATTATGGTAAAGAAACAGTTTCCCTAGAAAAAGGTGAACGCGTTGCCCAAGGCATCTTCTCAAAATACCTTATCACTAACGATGACGATGCTACAGGTATTCGTACAGGCGGTATTGGTAGCACTGGTACAAAGTAAACTACATACAATTCTGAATGGAATGGTGAAAGCCGCTCAACATACGTTGGGCGGCTTTTTTATGTGTAAAAAAATACGTATAGAATTCTATATACTAAAGTTAATTTATAATCATATTTATTTTGTTTTTTAGGAATGGTTTAATCAAATCTTGGAGAAACATAAGAAGAGCATGAATAAAGTATTATGCTAAAAATTTAATAAAAAAAATCAGCTTAATTGAATTTCTATATTGAAAGATGAATATGCGAAGTCTAACAATGAATATACTATATAAAATATGAGTTCTATATAGTATATAATATATAGATTATTGCTTGTTTAAAGGAAGATGGAGTGTCATTACTTAATTAACAACTCTTTTTGAAAAATGAACAACAAATGAAAATATTTATGAATATTTTATGAAGTTTTAACTGTGTAATAATACTTTATTGGTAAAATATTGTAGAGATATAGTATTTTATATATATTTAGTTATCTATAATTTACCATTATGCATTAAATGTAATTAATATTGAAATAGAATAAGTTTATTTATTTTTAAGGATATATGTAAAGGAGGTTTTTTCTATGATTACTTATTCAACTAAATTTCCAGTAAATGATTCATTAACCAAAAACGAATTTATTAATACAATTATTAAATGGAATCAAGGTAGTAAATATGACAAAATTAATCCTTTGATGTGGGATGGGGTAAGTTTTGAGTATTCTTGGAAGCAAGAAAATATCAGTTTATCTATACAAGAGATTTCAGACAAAGAAATAGTAGCATCTAGATTAAAAAAAGAAGATGAACATGGAGTTTGGTTAACAGATTTTATATTGGACCGAATAAATAAAATGATATCTATTTCAGTATCATTAGAAACTACAGAATTCACAACAGATTTTTTTCCAACTTATTATCCACCTTATTTTGTAAAATTAATCGTTTTTGGGAAATACTCTGGTAATGATAATGGGATAATGGTGTTAAATCAAGTACATAGTATTTTAGAATGTGCGGACTTTTTCAAGGGAATTGTTAATAAAACACTATCATCAACTTTACCTGTAGTCTATGTGGCTAGGAATGATGCAGGCGAAAATCCATTAGATATAAATAATTTAGCATTTAGACTTCAAGGTGTTGCTCATGTATTATTTGAACCAGAGGAGGGTGTTGAGCTAGAGGGGTTTTCTGATGTATTGGATGATAAAAAATCTAGATCTGGAAAACTATTTATATATTACCCAAATCATAATAAAAAAAGTAGAATTTTTAATATGAATGGAGTGAATCAAACAGCAGAATATTTAGAAGATAGAGTTGTTAATGATATTTATAATTATATGAACTCTAGAATGAGAAAGTCTATAGAAACTTGGGATGGAGTTTTGAATGAAAAACTTCATATAGAGAATACAAAATTATTATCCAATCAAAGTGCAATTAAAGCGGAAAATAATGAATTATATGAAATATTTGGTGAACAATTAGAAAAAACAGAAGAGTTAAATTTTAAGTTAAATAATGAGGTACAACGTTTAACAGCGGAACTCCAAGGACTAAGAATGAGATATTCAGAAAAGAATAAAAATCCTATTTTATTCTTAGGTGATGAGAAAGAGTTTTATACTGATGAAATAAAAGAAATTATATTAGATATCATATTTGAATATCAAAAAAAATGTCAGAAAGATACAAGAAGATGGCATATCATATCAGATTTATTAGAGTCTAATGAATTTAAAGGATTATCAGGAAAAAGGAAAGAACAGATAAAGGCTGCATTGAAAGGTTATAGAACCTTGAATAGTTCTTTAAAAGGGTTGCTTGAAACTTTAGGAATACAAATTTCTAGTGATGGGAAACATTATAAATGGACATATTATGGAGATCATAGGTATGTAGCAACAGTAGCAAAAACCTGTAGTGATGTACGGGCGGGAATGAATATATCATCTACTATAGAAAAAATAATGCTTTAAACATTATCTATATAGATTAATACTATATAGATATATTATAATAATATTTTTTATTTTGGAGGAGAATAAAGATGGCATTTAATCCAAACAATTACAAAGCACCTGAAGCTAAGAAGTTACCTGTAGTTTTATTACTAGATATTAGTGGTAGTATGAGTGGGGCTAAGATTGATAGTCTCTATGATGCTACTATCGATATGATTGAAACATTTTCTGCGGCTCAAGCAAAGGAGCAGGTTATAGATGTTGCAATTATTACTTTTGGAACCCATGTAGAATTGCATACAAAATATACACCTGTTAAAGATTTACAAGCCAAAGGTATTTGTAAATTCACGGCTTCTGGTTTGACGCCAATGGGAACTGCATTAAGAATGGCAAAAGACATGATTGAAGATAAGGATGTAACTCCTTCAAGAATTTATCGACCAGCAGTTGTATTAGTATCAGATGGGGCACCAAATGATGATTGGAAGAGTCCAATGGACAAGTTTATTAACGATGGTCGTTCAGCAAAATGCCAGAGATTTGCAGTGGCTATTGGTAACGATGCAGATAGAAGTATTCTTGAGAGATTTACACAGGATCCAAATGCAGTTTTATTTGCTGAAGATGCAAAGGATATTTCGGAACAGTTTAAGACAATCAGTATGTCTATTTCTACAATGGCTGTAGCACCTAATTCAAATAGTGTACCTACGCCTTCAACTGCACCAAAGTATGATAATAATACCGTTAACGATGACGATGATGATTTATATTAATTCTGAGGGAGGAACAAACTATGGCACAGGCAATTGGAGATCCAGAAGAAATTAGAAGTTTTTCAAATGCACTTGAACATTATTTGAACACGGTAGAGGAAGAAACAGGAAGACTAAATTCTGCTTTTGAACAGTTAGGAGAATCTTGGCAGGATCAGCAGAGAGCTAGTTTTGAGGAAACTTACAAGCAGCTGATTAATGCTCTTCATAATTTTAAGGAGAATGCATCTGAACAGATCCCGCATTTAAGGACAATGGCGGAAGATTTAAGCACATATTTGGGAAGGTAGTTAAACAGTATGAGTACAGCTGCAAGTGTTTTTGAAGTTAATGCAATAAGTAATGCCACACAGGAATTAAGTCAAATAAAAAATAGTTCCTATGATACTTGCAATGATGGACTCAATCAAGCAAGGCAGTTGTTGGAAGAAACCAAAACAGAGGAGCAAACTAGCAGGACTATGCTAGATATTGCTAACGGTGTTGAAATGGCCAAGCATGCGATTGTAGTTGAACTAGAGGTTAGACTTGCGGCTGCTCTTGCTGATTTGGCTGCAGTTACTCCAGATCCTATTGGTATGGCTACAGTAGGAGCCAGAATAGCTGATATAGAGTCTCAATTGGTTCTGGCTAGACAAGAATATGAGGAAGCAGTTAGACATCGTGAAGCTTTGGAGAGAAGATATGAAATGGCTGTCAAAGCTATGAATCTTGCACAAGAAAGACACGATACCTTGCTGATGTATTTTGAAGCCGGGAAAAAAAGTATTGAGGTTACGGTAGATAAAGGATGTGCAAGGCTGAATTTTGCATATCAAGATTTACAAAAATATGTATCAAGGATTGCACCAGATGTTAGAAATAACCTTGATAAATGGTTTAATGATAAACCCGAAGAAAATACCCCTGTTCGTCCTAATGAAATTAGGGATAAACTTGATGTTGACGAGAATGTTGTAGATACCATTCTAGAGTACTTATATGCAACTGATATGGGATTTAGAGCAAATATTGATAGCTACTGCAATGAGATGAAAATAGGAAATGAAGTGGGGGCGGAGTTAAAGATTAAGAAGCAGATGGTCGGAAGACTGTGTGAGGAAATTGTTATTAGGGCGTTTAAACCGATAAGTACACAAATAAGTACCCAAATGAAGGCGTCACTTCCGGATGGAGGTTATACGAAGGTTGATTTGATAGTATATGGACTTACAAATCCATTGGTGCTAGGTCGTGGTGTTGGTATGGGAGCAAGAGAAGGTGGAAGTTTGGCTGTTGAAGTTAAGTCTGGTCATAGCTCGTATTTATACCAACAACTAAGTCATATGCAGGATCAAGCATTTGGACATAAAAGTTGTGATGCTTCTTGCGTAATATGTACAAGAGATATACATGATTTATCTCTGGAAAAGGAGAATGAACTTAGAGAAAAACTTAGAGAGGCAGGTTCACCTATGATAGGTATGTTGCCTCGAAAAGATGATTTAGATAATAGATGTATTAACTTTGTAAAGGGAAAATTGAAAGATGTTTAGTGAAGTACGTAGTCAATTAAGCAGTAGTAAATCCACTTTTTCTGAAAAAGTTAATGATTCATTTGGTGGTGCCATTGTAAGAGATGTATATGAGCCTTTTGAAGGTGATTTGCAGAAATTGGATTTTGCATGGGATGAAGCTGAAGTAAAAAAAATGGAGATAATGACTCTTCTATTGGAGCTTAGGACCATACTGTAGGAAGAAGGGAGATCATGGAGAGAAATCAGGAAACAATGGAAGGCTTGTTGCATTGTTTAGATGATTCTATTACTTCTAGAGATAGAAGATATAAAACGTTAGATGCACAATACAAAAATGCAGAGGGACACATTTTACATAAAGAATATGATGAGTATTCGTCAAGAAAGGAATCTATAACAAGAAGATTTAAGAATGAAGCAATAGATTACCAAGAAAAAATAGATAGACTATGCCAACGAATACGCAAAAGTCAGCCTTCGTTAATGGAATTATCTTCTGAATATATAAATACAAAAAATAGATTTCCAAGAAATATAGCATTGGGAAAATTGCATGTTACATTCAATAATTTGGATTTTTTTGTTCCTAAGACCTTCTCGTTTCCGTTTGAGAAACCTATGTATATTTGTGATGGGTCAAAAGAAGTAATTCTTCACAAAGTTTTACTAAGGCTTCTGTTTTCATTACCTGTTGATAAACAAGAATATTTTGTTTTTGACCCTATAGGCTTGGGAAAGACAGTAAGTAAATTCAATTCGTTGTTTTCAAATGAGAAATTATTTCCTCAAAAGAAAATTCTTTCTTCTACTCTGGAATTGAAAGCCGCATTAAAAGATATTACGAAGTACATCCTAGATTTACAAAGTAATGTATTCAACATTGCTACAGATTGTCAAGATTGGGATTCATATAATAGAAGGCTATATTCGCAACGAGAATTAAAAAGAATGTTGCCTTATAAAGTTTTTATTTTCACTGCAGTTCCAGATGGAATGGATCAAGAATGTTTTGATATGTTTAGGACATTAATTGTTCATGGAAAACAGTGTGGTTTGCTAGTACTATTTTCATTTAATGAAGCTATTTTGAATACAGAAGATAGCAAAATGAAAAAAATGGAAATTGAACTGCGAGGTTGTATTAAAAATAGTGTTCAGTTACACAAGGTCTTTGAAGAAGATAACATTAGTAATAGATTTGAAAATCTTGAAATTGAAAATGTTGGTGAAAAATTTCCAGATGATTATCAACTGAGTATTTTATTAGACGAATTAAAGGGTATAGCGGAAAAACAGAATAGTCAAGGAATGTCTTTCGATGAAATTATGGAACATGGTCCAATGTTCAATTGTAATTCACGAAATGGGTTGTTGATTCCGGTGGGGTGTGGAGCATCAGGAAATAGTTTTATTGAGTTGGATATAGGAGATGCAACGCCTCATTTTCTTATTGGCGGAACAACAGGTTCGGGTAAATCAAATTTCTTACATAATTTGATTATGAGTGCATGTTGTCGTTATTCACCGAATGAAATGAGAGTTTATTTGTTGGATTTCAAGGAAGGTGTTGAGTTTAGTCAGTATGCAAATCCTAATTTAAAACATGCAAAACTTGTAGCAACTGAAGCTGATACAGAGTATGGAATTACTGTATTGAAACATTTGGTTGAAGAAAAAGAGAAACGTTATACTGCATTTAAGACATGTGGGTGCAAGGATATTCAAGGCTATAGAGATAAGAATCCAAATGAAATAATGCCAAGAATAATGGTTGTTATTGATGAATTTCAGGTATTATTTGGAAATGCTCAAAAGGATCAGACGATTTCAACACTCGAAATGCTTGCGAAACAGGGACGAGCATGCGGTATTCATTTAGTGTTGGCAACTCAATCATTAAAAGGAATTGATTTTTCAACACTAGGTCCACAGTTTGGTGGAAGAGTTGCATTAAAGTGCTCCGCAGAAGATTCAAAGTATTTGTTAGGTGGAATTACATCAAATAATGAAGAAGCATCAGAATTGAAAGTTCCATATGCAATATTAAATACATCTCAAGGAAGCGTTTCTGGAAATATAAAATTTATGATTCCAAGAGCTGAGGAAAAGAAAATAGCAGAGTGGATTGCAAAAATTGAAAATAAGTGTGATGACATCAGCATAGAAACTGAAACTAAAATATTTGAAGGACAGAGTCTCCCGACAAGATCTTCAAAATCAAATGTTTCACAAAAAACTAATTTTCAGATTACTTTTGGCGAGCTTATGGATTACAATGCTGAACCGTTTTCAATTAATTTTAGACCACGAGTTACAGATAATCTCCTAATTTGTGGCCATGATGACATCATTAAGAAGAGTTTGCTAGATTCGATCATTGAGTCAGCTTTGGAAAGTGAATACTGTGAAGAAGTAATTTATGTTGGTGATGTCAATGATATGATTGATACTGCATTAGGTTCAAAAGTGGTTTGTTTTTGGTCAATGAAAGATTTTTGCGAAAAATATACGGAGTGTGTTTTTGATAAAAAACGAGTTCTTATTATAGACAATTGTAATCTGACAAAACAAATTGGTTATGCACCGACAATGTATGGAACACCAAAGCCGGAAGCGACTTTCTTTAAAGATTATTTAGATAATGCAAACGAAAAGGGAAGCTATATTATTGCATTTTATGAAGGAAGTAACCGAATTAAGAACTGCGGTGTTCCCAAAGATGAATTTAATTATAGAATAGGATACTCAGTTAATGTGGATGAAAAAAATTTCTTGTTAGGAGCTGGCTCACAATCAAATGTGTCAGTGAAGAAGAATCGAGCTTTCCTTGTTGATAATTTAGAGTTAAAAGCATGGTTTAGACCATATTCAGTATAGGAGGGGATTCATTGAGTAAAATAGTAAATATAGTAGTAGATGCTTCTGGAAGTATGGCGGAAGATGATAAAAACGCTGTAATAAAATATCTGTTAAATGGAATATGCAATGTAATGGGAACACCCGATTTTGACAGTATCGAATTTGCATTGTATCAGTGGGGACAAGAAAGTAAGAAAATAGAGAATTTGGAAAAAGCAAAAATTGAGTTTGCAGGAAATTCATCGCTTTCGGGTATAGAAGAACTAAAACAAATGATAGATGAAAATCAAACAATGATTTTCGTCAGTGATGGAAATTTCAATAGTGGAGATAAGGTACAAATCAAAAAAATGAGTGTAAACATCATACCTATTTTTGTTGGTATTGATGCGAACAGATCGATTTTAAAAGATATTGCCACTGAGAAAGTGGTTTATTCAGTGACTGATTTTATGCAAGCAATTCACGAATGTGTGTAGATTAATACGAATGTGAGGTGATATGGTGATTTTTGGTGGAATATCGATAATGGGAAGTTATCATAATGTGAATCAAGATTCTTTTTTATGCAAACCATATAAAGATGGATACATTATGGTAGTTTCTGATGGAATGGGTAGTAAGTCACTTTCACATTTGGGTTCTAAATGTATATGCGAATGTGTATATGATGTAGTTAGTAATTATGCTTTTGATTTAGATGTAATAAGTTTTAAAGATATTATTTATGCGTGTCATGAAGAGTGGAAAAAACGTTTATCTGATTTTGATATTAAGCAGTGTTATGCAACATTGCTTGTAGCTGTGATAAGAAAAAAGACAATTAAAGCTGCTAGATTAGGTGATGGTTTTTTGGCCATCTATGCGGATGGAAAAGTTACATGTTTATATGATAAAAAAGAAAATTATTTTGCGAACGAAACGGATTGCTTGAAGGAAAACCTAGACCGAGAAAAGATTGAGATAGTTAAAATTGAATATTCAAAATATCAAGGAGCAGTATCATGTACTGATGGTGTTGAAATTGGCACAATGCAAGAAAAAGATATAATAGGGTTTACTCAAGAATTTGTGGATGAATATTCTAACAAGGAAAAAGAGGATGTGATTGAAGAAATAGAGTCATGGTTAGAAGATTGGCCAGGAATGGATGATAAAACCTTGGTTTTCGTGATGGGAGGTGAGAGATAAATGGCTAAAGATATATATGTTGATACATATGGTAGAAATCATGTCGCATCAAAGGTGTTAAGTAGTGGTGGACAGGGCATTGTTTATCTAACTGAAGAACCGAATGTGTTGCTCAAATTGGAGTGGAATCGAATTACTCGGGAAATTGAGAAGGATACCTCTAATAATGATAAGTTTAATGACATAAAAATTTTACCAATGTTAGAGAATACGAACATAACGCTTCCACAGACAATATTAAGAGATGTTGTGGGATATACCATGAAAATGTTAGATGGCATGGTGTCATTTGAAGAAGCTTTTAGTGGAGATGATTATGAACTCCCCGATAATGAGTGGATTAATGGCATGAAAGAAGCTAATGAATACATCGGAGTTAGATTACAGAAATATATTGCAACAGGTGGAATGCGTAAGAGATTGAATGCGTTCTTAAATTCATCATGTGTACTATCGAAAATTCATGCTAGTGGTCTTGTATATTGTGACATATCAGAAAAAAACATGTTTGTATCTGCGGATCCCCAAATCTCACACGTGTGGTTGATTGACTGTGATAATTTGAGTTTCATGAAAGAGTCAATGAAAAAAAGGGATGGAGGGTTGCATAGCCCCGGCTATGGTGCTCCAGAAATATACGAAGACAAGGGTAAGACTATGTATTCTGATGCCTTTTCTTTTGCAATAGCATTGTTTTGGGAATTGACAATGAGCCATCCATTTAAGGGATTTGCAGCATTAGAGATGTTGGATGAACTTGATATGCTAGACGGACCTGAGGAAGATTATATTTGTAAGGGAGCCTTGGCTTGGGTATGTGATGAAGAAGATGACAGTAATAGATCATCTTCGGGGATGCCGATAGAAATGTTTATTAATGCGTCACTTTTTGAAAAGTTCCAAAAGACTTTTAGTGAAAACGGAAGAAGAAACAGGCAAAAACGGACAACGATGCCAGAATGGACTTATGTTTTGGCAAAAGCATTAGACCATGTAGTTAGATGCAAATGTTGTCAAATGGATTATTACGGCGATAAGGTATCAGTTTGTCCGTGGTGTGATGCTGAAAATAGTGTAATAAAAGTTACTGCATATAAGGTTGTTGGAGAGAAAAAGGAATTCAAATGGGATTTTTTACGTGAGGTATCTGAAGGTGTGATTAATGTCCCATTGAGAGTATTAGAAGGCTTTAATAGCAACCACCTAGATGAGAAAGCTTTTAGAATCACTTGTTTAGAAGATGGAATTGAAATTGGAGATTTATCGAATCAATATGATTTTTTTGTGAACGATAGTATGGGAAAGCAAATATATGGAAGTACAAAATTTAGTTTTACGAACAATATTGTGCTTTCTGCCATCGATGGAAGAAATGGCAATGCTTATTTATTAGAAATTGAGTTGAAGCAATGATAATAAATGAATTGGTGATGAATCAAGATAGTCGTTTTACTGATATACAATGTAGGATGGCGATTAAACAAAAGATTGTTGCAAAGAACGGTCGAGTTGAAATGATCGGGGACAATCAATTTAAGTTTATAACTAAAGATAATGTAATAGATTTTTCGATTGTAGATAAAAATAATGCAAAATTAATAATGGAGTTATTTAATCGACACTTTTATTGTCTTGCAAATGTTACTAGTTGTAGTGATAGCATTGAAGAGGGAAAAGTGTTTTTTCTTCATATAGGTTTCTTTTATAATTTACAACGCTGGGGAAAAATACCAATTATTCTCAGTGATGAAATAAAAAGCAATATTGAAAAACAGTATGTAAAAGGTAGAGAAACATTAGAACAAGTTTTAGAAGATAATTTTCGGCTTTCTGATGGTGTTAGCTCTTACTTTGCATATACAAGTGGAAAATACTATTTTGGCATTGATGAACATGATGGAGCAGAAATGGAAGATGCCGATAAAGAAAAAATACCTTTACAGAAAGAAAAAAAGGAAGAATCGGTAATATCAGAGAATGAATCCACAAAGGAAGAAAAGTTAGATAAAGGCAAGATAGATCAAATTATCGAGAAAGAAAAACAAAAGAAAGACACACTGGTTATTTATGGTCGTGAGTTCTATATATATGTTTCTATTCAGGGGGATAAGTTCAATGAAAAACTATATGTTGAAAAAGTAGGAAAAAGAAAACAAAACGCACCAATGATGCGCATGGCAGAGGGGACTTTGGAATTTTTTGATCATAATTCTATCCTCTCAAAAAAAGTAAAGGATACATTAGAAAGTACAAAAGGATATTTAGATTTATGGAACCAATATGCTGAACAAGAAGGAAATCTTTTGTTAGAGGAAGTTCGAAAGGTTGGTTTAATATCTGTAAATCGTGGCGCCGCAACCTTTGATAGTGAAGGTATTCATTTGCCTTATTCAGGCTTAACAAAAGAAGCCGAAGAATTGATAGTTAATGATACTTATTTATTCTTTTCAGATGAAATACCTGTGTATTTGGCAGATCGTGAAATGACATGGAGCGATTACAGAACTTTATCAAAAGAAGCAAGTCAAATAGGATATTCGATTAATAAAGGAGTACAAGTAAGGGTCAATAAAAGAAAAAATGGTGGATTTATTATTGAAGCCGAAGACGGCCAACTTCCAAAACAAAAATATATCTCCTTGTCTATTTTGGGAGATGAAAGACAGATAGCAAGAAGAGAAGATGCAAGAAAGAGAATTGCAGACGGAAAAGCTGCAAATCCAGCACTAGGATTGATTTTAGAGGGACAACTTACTGAAGAATTAGGTGCATATTCTACAAGAAAGAAAATAATGCCTTTATCTAGTTTTGTTAAGAAAAAGATTTTTAAACATGATCCGACAGAAACACAGAAGAAGGCAATAGATATTGCACTTAATACACCAGATATTGCAATTATACAAGGTCCTCCTGGAACAGGAAAGACAACGGTTATTACTGCAATTGTTGAGCGTCTGAACGAATTATGCGATAAGCGAGAGAAAGTAAATGGACAAGTATTAATAACGAGCTTTCAGCATGATGCAGTAAGAAATATTATTGAAAGATTAAGAATTAATTCATTACCAACAATTAAATTTGGCAAGCAAAATCGAGCTGAAGAAGAGGATCTAACTAGGGAACGAGTTATTGAAGAGTGGTGCGAAGAATACATTGCAAGGTTGAACGAAAAGAATCCTGAACTTATTGAAACTGAAAAGAGAAATAGGTTAAGTCGTTTGCATAATTTATATTTAATATATCCAAGTGATAAAAATACTTTGGAGTTTTTGCAATGTGCGAAAGAAATAAATAATGATGTAGAACTTGATAAAAAAATAAGTAGAATGATTGAATCAATAAGCGTTAGTGATGGTGACAAGACTTCGGAACTATTAATGCTTATTAGAAGACTAAGAACTACAAAAGAAGGATTTATGGATGACGGAGCAGACAATGCGGATTATCTACTACAAAATCTTGAGGACATGGGAATAAATCAAAGCATACCAGAAAACAGAAAGGTTTTTGATATTCTTGATGAGGCGGCAATGTGTTATGGAAAAGAGCCGGGTGAAGAGTTATTAGAAAAATTCTGCGATGTGAAAACATATTTATTGGATAAGTGTGTTCCTAAACCTTCATATAAAAAAGAAGTACCTAATGAGGAAGTATCAAATATTTATAAACAAATAAATCAGAGCGTAAAAAAACATCAAGATGAGAAAGCTGCAATTTTAGCCGATTTGTTGAAAGAGTTACGAACTAATAGGTCTGAGGTGGAAAAATCTTTAGAACACTACTTGTTTGTCTATTCTGCGACTACACAGCAAAGTGAAGGTGTTGAGATTAAAGAAGCTAAAGGAATAAATAAATATTCAGATGAACATCCTGAATACGAAACTGTTATTGTAGATGAAGCTGCACGAGTAAGTCCAACAGATTTAATGATTCCATTAGCGCAGGCAAAAAAGAGAATTATTTTGGTGGGAGACCATCGACAGTTACCACATATTTACGATGAAGAAGTTTTTGAAAGTATGAAAGAGAATGGTGAAACTGTTGATATGAACAATATCAAAAAAAGTATGTTTGAGTATCTTTTGGAAAAAGCAAGAGAACTTGAGAAAATTGATAATGTTCCTAGAACGATTGTTTTGGATGCTCAATACAGGATGCACCCTATGCTAGGTGATTTTGTAAATGAAGTGTTTTATCAACCTAATGATGAGCAGTTTGCATCTCCTATGCCGGCTTCAAATTATCAACAGTTCATTTCTAAAAAAACTCTTCCGTTGGAGTGGTATGACTTCCCTGATAATTACGGTAAAGAACATAAAGAGGGAACAAGTAGAGTAAGAGATTGCGAAGCTGATTTTATAGTTGAAAAAATTGAGTATTACATGAAATTGGAAGAAGGAAAGGATCTTTCATATGGAGTAATCACATTCTACAGTGAGCAGGTTAAAAGCATAAAACGAAAACTTAAGAATAAGTTAGGTGACGATGCAAAGCGAGTACGAGTGGGAAGTGTAGATGCTTTTCAGGGAATGGAATTTGATGTAATCTTTTTGTCGGTTGTTAGAAGCAATGATAAGAAACCGATGGTTAGAATTGATAAGAATTCAAAGCCAGAACCAATTAACTATGATTATTTAGAAAAGTATAAAGGAATTGACAAAAAACAGATTGATAAGAAAACAGAAGAATACAAAGAGTGGGAATTATATCGTGATAAAGTTGGAATACAGAATTATGGTTTCTTAATATCTGAGAACAGATTATGTGTTTCTTTAAGTAGACAGAAAAAATTACTTATTGTTGTGGGAAATACTGAAATGTTTTGCAAAGGTGAATGGGGACGTATTGCAGAAGTATGCGTACCAGGAATGAAAAGATTGTATGAACTTTGTAAGGGAGAGAATGTGATATACGATGGCCAATCCGAAAGTTTTTAGTTTATTCAAAACTAAGAATTATGCTGAATGTTTTCCTAATATTTCAGTACTTGGAAAAAAAGTTGATTTTTTCTTGGAATGTAGTTCCTATGATGTTATTTTGCCGGTCAAGGTAAAGGGGGATAGTAAGCTAGATGTATTTGAAGAAGCTGTATTGAAGTTGATTGCATATAAAACAACAACATCTGAGGATATGGCTGATATATTGTGTCTGACACCTGATTTGGTAAATTTTATTATCATTAGATTACAAGAGATGGACCTCCTTCACGATAATGGTATGGATTTGACAGAGCAAGGGAAAAAATATATTCGTGTCGATGAAAAAATTACAGGTGACGCAAATGTTGAGTTTGCACAGGCAAAAGTCTTTGTCATAAATCAGACAGGAGAAATATTGCCTTACATACAAAAAGGTGAATTAATATCTGATCCTATAGAAAATATTCAAGGGTCAATATTAACTGTTGAATATGGAACTGTGGGTAATCCGATAAGAATTAAGGGAAAAATCCTTCGACAAAATAGAGCCGATAAAAAGAAAGAAATGCTTCAAAGTTCTTCTTTAAGAGCGGCGATAGATAAATACAATAAAATAGTAAAAGAAAATGTTAATTTTGATTCTATCGAATATGCCGAAGAATGGGCTATTGAGAACACTTCGTCTGATGATGTATATTTTCATATGCAAGCAGTTGTCCAAGATGGAAATGTTGATAAAATATTAGTTTCAGATGGATTAGTAGTAAATATAGACTTTGTAAATGATTATATAAAGAGAAACCATCTGGATTTTATTTCAGTGGTAAAAGAAAGAGCTACAAAGAATATTATTCAAGAATCAGATGATGACACAGACGAAGATACGAAGGTTACACCAAATTATAAATATCGTGAACTAAGAAGTTTAATGTCAAAAATTAATTCTTTTTCACAAGTATATGATTGCTCTGATGATGAAGATGAAAGTGAAAATGAAAATGAGGCATCTGTATGCCTTGATGAAAATCAAATGCTGCAAGCAGAGCAAAAAAAGTTTATTTTAAATTGTTATTCGGCTTTTGAATGGAGTTTATTCTATTATGATGCAAAATATCCAATGAATAGTAATGTTAGTAGCATAATTGAGAATCAAACTGCTTTTCAGAATGCAAATACATTGATTCAGATGGCAACGAAAATTGGAGTGATAGATCCGAATAGATATGAAGAAATGTTCTATTCTTTAGATAGTAATAGAATCAAAAGAATGTTTAGAACAAATACTCCTGAATTAAGAGTTGCCCTGAGTTTAGCAATTGTAACATCAGTTCATAATGGTCAGTGCGAATTTAGAGAGTTGTTTAATAAAAGACCAGGTTTGTTTAGAGTCCTGCGTAATCTGTTTAGAGAACATGGTGATTTATCTCATCAGACTTTTACTAATGAGATAGATAAAAGAAGAAATAAAGAAATCTATGATTTGTTGATTGATTTTATTACGATATTACAACCTGACTATGATATTGGAGCAAATAGTGGAGTAAAGAATAGAAGAGTGTTATCTCAAATTTCGCAGGATAAGTTAAATGCGGAAGTAAGTCTTTCTAAAAGATTAGGTGCTTTGTATTATTATAATTTGTTGCCGGAAACAATAAAAGAAGAATGGATTCTAGTATCGCCAGACAAGGTGTATTATCCTGAAGCGGCAGAATACTTCGATATATTGTATAGGATTATGCAAGATACATTATATTATGCTTTGAAGGATATAAGAAAAAATCCACAGCTATGTAAAACGGAAATTCTTTCTAAGTTAAAAGAAAAGGGAGTAGTTTCAAATAGTTTTGATACCGTAAATGAAATTTTTGTTGCGAAGATATTAATGAGTGAAAATGCTACATTGGGTGCCAACGCAATGGTGTATCTGTATTATCAAAAAGACAATGTAGTTAATGAACTGAAGAATGTAAATTTTGTTCAGATTATTGAGCAGTTAGTTCAATTGAGAAAACATGGCAATAATGTGGCATTAAGTGTAAATACGCGGAATCTAAATAAGATTAGAGATAATATGCTCGACATTGTAAAACTGATAGGAGGAAACTAAATGAGCACTGAAGTAAAGCAGGATATAGAGCAAGAAATTTCACAGGAAGTAGCACAGGAAACAAAAATAATATGTGAGATTGAAACTGAAAACCATGTTGTAGAATCAAATCCAGAAGTTGATATTGAAGCAGTAAAAAAAGCTCTAGAAGCAAGAGAAGCAGAGTTGGCAAAATGGCAGAATGAATTAGCTGTGAAAGCAAGTGAGCTAGAAGCAGAATCAGTTCGAATCCATCAAAAAAATATTGCTCTCGATGAAAGGAAAAAGACAATTGAAGAAGGTCTAAAACTTAAAATTAATGCAGAATATGCTGAAGCTAAATCAAAATTATCGGAAGAACAGGCAAAGAGTAGAGCAGATTTTGTAGCAGAGCTAGATGGAAAGAGAAGCGAATTTGAAAAGAACAGACAGAAAGCTATTTCGGATTTAGATAAGGAACTCGAAGGGCTTAGAACAGAGGCAAAAAAAGAATTAGATGCCTTAAGAAAGAGCCAAGAAGCAGAGTTAAAGAAGGCAAGAGAAGATAGCGAGAAGGAACTTCAGAAACAACGTGAGGAACAAAAAGCAAAGTTAAAAGAAGTAAGAGAGTTAGCACTGCAGCAGCTTGAAACTGAAAAGGCAGAACGAACCGCTGAATTGACAAGAGGTGAGTCTGCACTTAGTAGTGAGCAAGCAAGGGTACAAGCTGAAAATACTAGAGTTGAAGGTTTGGAAAAGGAACTCGAAAAAAGAGAAGAAGATTTGCTTGATCAACAGAGAGTTTTAGAACGTGATAAGAGAAGATTAGAAAGAGAACGTTCAAGAATTGAGGAGGCTGATAGCAATCTCACTGAGGTTGTAAACCAGAAAATAGAGGATACTATTAAAAATTTGAATCAACTAATAGATACGAAGAATAAGGAATTAGAGAGTTTAAGGGAACAGTTAGCCGGGACTATTGGAGAAATCGAATTCGTAAATAGTTTCAGAGAGGCGTATGGAGAGGATCCACAAGTGTTGATTCAATCAAAAAAGCAACTAGAATACAGTAATAAGCAACTTCGAGATAAACTTTCAAATTCATCAGATAAAGCAGAATTAGATTCATTATTAGTAGCTTATAGAGAATCAAAGGCTGAAGTAGAAAGACTCTTAGAAGATAACAGACACTTGAGCAATTCACAAGAAAGAGTGACTTTACTTGAAGCTCAATTCAGAACATTAGGCAGTGAACATAAATCGTTATTAGCAACATGCGAGTCATTAGAAAACCAGTTAGAGGCAAAAAACCAAGAATTGGTTAGATTATCAACTCCTGAAGGTAGAGTTGCGGATAGAGATGCTCGTATTGCTGCTATAATGACGGGTGCAATGGATGATAAAAAGGATTTGGTCGGAGCTGGAGATGGATTAGATAGTAGATACAATAAGAAGGACGAGATTACTTGGCTTGAGGATGTTTGGAAGAAGTGTGAGGCATATGGAATTAAGTTTAACAAGAGAATTCTGTATGCATTCCACACTGCCTTAAAAATAAATGAGTGGTCAACAATTACTGTACTAGCTGGTGTCAGTGGAACAGGTAAGTCAGAACTTCCACGTTTATATTCTGAATTTGGTGGTTTGAATTTTTGCTCTGTGGCAGTACAACCAAATTGGGATAGCCAAGAATCTATGTTGGGATTCTTTAATTCTATCGATAATCAGTTTGAACCAGAGGAGTTACTTAAGTTCTTAGTTCAGTGCACAACTGATCCTAGATATAATGAGTATATGAGTGTTGTTCTTTTAGATGAGATGAATTTGGCACATGTAGAACATTATTTTGCAGAATTTTTGAGTAAGTTGGAATCTAGACGTGGTCTGTCACGTAATTACTTGCCAGAAATAGAGGTTAAATTGGGTGCTGGAGTAAAGCCTTATGGATTAAAGCTGTCTAGAACTTTACTTTGGACAGGAACAATGAACCAAGATGAAACCACAAAGTCTCTTTCAGATAAGGTTTTGGATAGAGGAATTGTTATCAATTTCCCAAGACCAAAGAATCTTGAAAGTAGAGCCAAAATGGGACTTATTACTGATTATATCAGTGATGATAGAGCTAAACTTCATAAAGATACTTGGCAGTCATGGACAAGTCATACAATTGAGTTTTCTGAAGAACAAAAGAAAGAGGTTGAGAATTATAGAATAATTGTTCAGAAAATTAACAATGAATTAGAAGATGTTGGTAGAGCATTGGGACATCGTGTATGGCAGTCTATTGAGTATTACATTGCAAACTATCCAACTGTTAGACAAGCTATGAATTATCAGCCTAAACAGAACGAAAAGGGCAAGATTGTATGGGTTCCAACAAATAGTGAATTAACAGGGGAATTAAAAGAGGCGATAAGAACTGCTTTTGAAGACCAGATTGTACAGAAAATTATGCCTAAATTGAGAGGTATTGAAACTCGTGACAAACGAGGAAAGAGCAGTCTTGATAAAATTGAAGATTTACTTGTAACCCATGATTTTGCAAGTTTGCAAGAAGATTTCCAAATCGCTAGAGAACAAGGATATGGTCAGTTTATTTGGAATAGTGCAAAATACCTTGATGAGAAAGAAGAAAACGAATCACAAGAATAAAAGTAGAGTAAAGAATCATTCTTAAGCCACATACTTTTATTTAGAAAGGGTGTAGGTTATGAGACAAATCGATAATTATGAGCAGTTTTGTAAAGCTTTTGAAAGTGATGATAATGAACTAAAAAAAGAAGCAAAATTGTTACTTTTTATTCAAAATTGGATAATTAGAATAATAGATTATATGGAGGAAGATACACTCGATTATAGTCTAAAAAAAATGATAGAGCAGAATGTAGATAAAATATCTAATATACATACCTTGAAGGATGCGCTTTCTAGTATTGTGGATGATTCGGGCTTGGCATTTAGACATCTGAATGAAAATATGCGAGAGAAGATTATTCGTGAAAATGTTCAGATGCCTGTATATAAAGTTAAAGAGATTAATAGCTATGGTTTGAATTGGTTGAGTAGACAATCTGGAAGAACAATTAGACAAAAGGTATCTTCGGCTGGTAATTCTATCATGGCTGTTCAAAGAAGAATGAGCTTTGATACTGCGGAAAATAGGCTATTTGTGGCTTTCGCAAAGGAGATATTTGAGCAGTTAAATACTAAGTTAGAAAGCTTGGGAAAAATTGATTCACGACAGATAGTTGAAGAAGAAGACATGCGAGACGAATTGGCAGTTTTCTTAAGAAGAGATGACATTGCAGAAGTAAGAAGATGGGAGAATTTACCACCTAATAATGCCCTTCTTTCTGATCAGAATTATAAAAAAATATGGCATGCGTGGAACGAAATAAAGAAATTGGATGAACGCATACAAAACGATTCTGATTATATGGGAAATCGTTTAGCAACTATATTTTTTGTTGAATTGTTAGTTTATCTCAGAGAAATACTTCAAATACCGCAGGAACCCGTTGAAATTGATTATGATGAGTACAATGTGTATTTGTGTGAAAAACAGTTATTCTGTTTGGATGGAGACGGGAAAACAGTTCAAATTAGTAAGGACAGTAATCATATATATCTTAGTTCCACAAAGAAAGATATTGATGTAGAATTTATGGGTAATAAGCTTGTTGTTAGGGTAAGCAAAGAAGAAGACAAAGAATATGAAGTAACACAAGATAAGATTTATACTTATGTGAAGTTAATTGCGACAAAATTGGGAGTTGGATTATCAAAAACAAATTCTATTGTACAGAGAAAAGAAGCACAGAAGTTTCAGAATATAGTTGTTGATTTATTTTCATTACATCCAAGCTATATAGGTGATGATGCATCATATGAGAAATTATCAGAAAGAATATTACAACAGAGATATACTGGAAGAGACATTGATGGTGATTTGAGAGATTATTATATTCCATGTGATAATTCAAATGCTATTAAAATGATATCTGGGGTTACTGATACCTATACAATTCCGTTTGCTGTAGATAATGGTTCAATGGAACAGATGAAACGTCTGGTTCACATGATGGAAAACTATATAGTAACGGACTCATTCACTTATGTTTTCCCAGATGCTTATAATGAACTTCAGTTAAGTATGGTTCATAAAGCTGCTCGAATGGTATATAGAAGAGTTAGAAATGTACCGTTAAGTATAGGAGCTGCCTTTAAATTTCAAACAACCAAGAACTTTAGAAATAATTTTGAACCAGGAGATTTTCTTTTAGTTGTAAATCTTGTTGATGATGAGGTGACATTTACTTTAGTTGCAGGTGAATATGATCAAAATCTTGAAAGCGAAATAAGTGATTATAGAGGTATTGTATGGGAAAGACATCCTACTTCGACCAAGCTTTTTAAGGATGAAATTGATAATAATATAATTGATTTCCTAACAAAAGCAGGCTGTGCTAAGTCAGAGAAAATATATAAATTGCTTGGCTTAGATGGTTTATGTGATGAAAGCGATAATTTTAGTGTATTTTTCGGTAATGAGTGGTTTCATGTAACATCTGAAATTAAGCAGATAGTAGAACGATTTAAAATAAATATTACTGATGCTGTAGCAGAATTCCTTATGCGTAATCGATCTGTTGTTCGTGGAGCAAATGTTCATGTTATTTCGCTTGTTGACAATCTAATATATAAGGGAAGCATGCCATATTATTGTATTGATAAACAGGCTGTTTTAGAAGGTTGTAAGGAGCTAGAAAGATTAAAGCAATTAACAGATATACCATTGTGGCATGACCATCTTCCTGCATTAGCGATTAAATTGATGTATGGAAAGTTTGACTTAATTAAAAATGAAAGAGTAGAGCCAAGATTTGAGAAAAAACAGACTATTCCAATCATGGGAACATTTACGTTGCCCAAAAAATGCAAGGAATATCATTTTAATTTAGTTCAAGATGAAAATGCTAGAAAGATGCAATATGAAGCTGTTATTAAGAATCCAGCCTTTCCACTTAGCCAGGATGTTGAATGCGACTTAATTATGACATATCAATATGGAGCTGAAGAACCATATGAATTGGTTTTTGTTCCAAAGGATTCTAAAACAGCAGGCTTTTCAGAAGCGAAAGTTAAATGGTTTAGACTTGAAAAATATGATACAGAAGATTTGGAAGCACCAGATTTCCCTGCTAAGATACCATGGGCTGATTTGCATCGCTATCCTGGACGAAAAGGTGATGTGATTAATGTTTTTGATGTATTGGATGATGAGTTTAAATTATTGAATGAAGGATATTATACTTTTGATATTTCAGATACATTTATGAGACAAGATAAAGACGGAAAGTGGTTTGGCAAGTTCATTTTTGAAAAAGATGGAGAAAATGTAAAGGTTCAATGGTCAGAAAGAGATTGGGATCGAGATTCTACACCACCACAAATTATATCAGAAATCTCATGTTGGATTGTGCCAAATGTGTATGAGAATAAAAAGAGTGGTAAGAGATATAGAATATCTAATTTATGGGATGCAAGGACAAGAGATAATTTATGGTTTACGAATAGAAATGGTGGATATCAGTGTATTGTAAACTTTGATTATGACGGAGAAATGGAAACAATATCTATTATTGATCAAAAGTTTGATATGCCAGATAGATTTCATACTGGGATAAATGATATTACATTTGAAGTACGTAAATTACCAAATGGCAATTTGCAGGCTATTAATATTCATGATGAAGATGGTCCGGAACCATTAAAGAAGTTTAATGCTATAAATATTTGTGAGGGTGGACGTACACCTGTTCCTCCTAGATTTTTTACTAATGCTTATTATGAAAAATGGGCAAGAACCTTGTTTGCTAATAATCGTTCTTTAGCTGAGAGTGAATGTCCACCTGATTTCCAAAAGAGCTTTGCAAGGTCCGTAAACAATTGGGTTAGTTTGTTTTATCAGTACCGTGAGCCAAATGATAAAAAGAAATTGTTTACTTTGCTTTCATTGGCTGCTAAGGATATTGGAAAAGATTACTATGAAATGGCCTATGAGTTATTAGAAATGTATAGATATGGAGAGTTGGATATACCATATGAAATTGGCTGTGCTTTTTGCGATTTAACCAACGATATGCAGAAAGAACTCATGGACTTTACCTTGAGCGAAGTTGCCGAAGATTATGAAGCTATAGGTATTTTAGCAAAGGCAATTTGGCATAATGAACAGTTCGTATATAATGCCGATCCAGATTTGTTACTTAACAATTATTTCCCTAAGGCGGTCGATTATATTGGAGATGCTCTACGACGTTCAAGAGGAGAACATGTATTAAAGGAAGATTTAGAAAATGTTAAGTATTGTTTAGAGTATATTCTTGGTATTATGAGATTACGAAATTTGAATGAGTCGATGATAACTGATAAATACTTATCATTGAATAATTCAAAAATGAGGGAACTTTATAAATACCTTGAGGTGATGGCTGACAATAATACAAAGATATTTTCGTTCCTAAAATTAGAGATAAGTTCTAAAGGTATTTATGAAAAAATATGTGATTTGTTATATGTATTATTCGTATATGTTACGGGTAATAATACTGAAGGCGAAATTAGAATATCTCTAAATATTGATGATTAACTATACAAGCGAGGCAGGACGAATGTTCCGCCTTGCGTTTGTTGATGGATTTATTGTTGCGAAGAATAGTGAATTTGGCTTTCGATATGTTCTCAAGAACTCATATAGGTCAATATTCATAGATAAAACGCGGTTCTGTTGTTCAAATTCGACAAGGCAAAGCCTGTATTGTATATGTAGCAGATTCCGGACAATTAACATATGAACATTGACGTATCGGATCATTTAATGCAATGAAGTTAGGTAACATAGAGCCCTTTATATGCTGGATTGAAGAGAGAGTGTATAAAGACCGTTGATCTTTTGATGCTGCTATTGGATACGCTAAACGTAAATGCTTGTTTGTGTGTAATGAAATAGTTTGCACAAAACTTTATATAACTATCTTCATCAAGGTTTGCATGGGGTAAAAGCCATTGATCTGCCTTTTGTAGTACGTCGTTCTATGAAAAATCCATTGTCAGAAAACATAAGCGCGAACTGGGGCAATCCATAGAACTTCGTGACGTTATAGTTGAAACTCGTAAAGAATTTGGTCATTGGGAATTAGATACTGTTCGTGGAACAAAGGATAAAACAGATGACGTATTAGTGATGTTATTAGAGCGTAAAAGCAGACAATATATAGCGTTACGTTGTCTGTTAGCACATGCGCCTGTGATGTAAAAGAGACATTAGAAGCGCGCTTAACTACCTTTAGGAAGAATGTTGAATTAGGCACAATATGTAAGACAATAACCGATGATAATGGATTAGAATTTGCGGATATATCTGAACTTGAAGATAAAATACTATCTATCTATTTTGCGCATCCCTATTCGGCTTGGAAACGAGGTTCTAATGAACGGCATAATGGTCTATTTCGTCGCTTTATTCCAAAAGGGAAGCGAATAGAAAATGTCTCCGACGATACACTCCAACGAGCCCTTCACTGGTGTAATAATTTGCCACGAAAAATATTACATTACAAAACACCACAAGAGGTCTTTTTAGAAGAAGTTAATAAAATAGTGGATTTAAGTGCTGTTCAATTTCATATTGTAACTTAAGTTTTATATAATTCTTTTATGAGGTGTATTGTATGAAAACAGATGTTATTAAAGAAGCCCTTGAAAGTGTAAAAAAGGAAGATCCTATGTTATACGAGGGTGTAGTAGAGTATATTTCTTCTAATAGAAATAAAACTGGAGTTCATCCTGATGGAGTGTATAAAGAACATAGGTGGCCTAATATTATAGGACCTACTCCTGGACTTTTTCCTCATCCTCGGAATCCATTTGATGTATTTTATCCATTGTCAGGTTTATATCTGTTCTATAAGCTTGTAAGACGAATTTGGAGATTATTACGAGGCAAACATCAAGATATTTCTTTAGATGATATTATCAAATATATGAATAATCATAAATAATGTGTTGTATGGGAGCGTAATAATGGCTTCAAGAAAGTTGAAATTAGGTGATATTGTATTTTGTCAACGCTGAAATATTTTATTTGGTGGTACATATCAACATTATGGAGTATATGCTGGGTATAAAAAAATTATCCATTATATAAAGGGCGATTCTCTATTTGATGGAAGAATTGCGGAAACTAGTATAGATGAGTTTTGTGATGGTGATACTTTGTATATTGCTGAAGATGATACATTATTATCTATTTTTCAAAATTCTGATGTAGCTTCAAGTTTTTATGGTCCACGTAAAACTGTACAACGTGCAAGATCTAAGATTGGTAAAGGTGGCTATAACCTATTAACACATAATTGTGAACACTTTGCTATATATTGTAAAACAGGACTTGAGGAATCAACACAAACAGGTTTAGAAGGAAAGGCAGCAAGATTTCTACGACCTAAATGGGGACCATTAAAATGGTTTGTTGATGATGTTTGGCGCGTAGAGGCAGAGTATTAGTAGTAAGTATATGGAACTAGCAATGCAGTAAAATATGTATTACTAGTTCCAACTTTTGCAATAATCAAAAATATTTTTAAAATAATTATTGGCACACACGGATGCGTGTATTATAATTGCATCATAAGGTGAAAGAAATCATCAACATGTAGAACAGAAAGACTTAGATTCTAACAGCAATTCTATAACATAAATAGCTTAATAGAGATGAGTATGGAATCTAGTATAATTTAATAGTTATCGTTCATAAACGATTCATAAGGTTAGACACTAGCAGCAATCCATCGATTAAATAACCAGAAAAAGTGATTTTGGAGACCTTTGGGTCTAGAGTATCGTGTCTAGTTAGCCTTAGCCTCAGCGAGGTTAGTAATTGTCTTGAACTTTGTATTGTAACCGCTAATGGTTATCGTGTTTATTTTGCTTTCAAAATTTACGTTGTGATAATCTGGAGCGGTTTTTTATATGCTAAGGAGATAGAAACTAAGAATACATTTATGGACGCTTTAACAAACAATGAAAAATCTTATACTGCTAACGATGGTACAGCATATCGTACGAGTGGTAGCGCTTTGGTAGATCTTAATTTCTCTGTGCCTGCATTGCGCCAAGCTGCTGTTGATTTCTATAGTAAAAGTAAACATAATCGATATTTTTATGGTGAAGATTGCACTATGGATGCAGTGGATGCGTTGCGTTTATTCATTACATCTTATGAGGAAGATCCTCTGTATACCATGAAATGGCTTATGTATGTGCGCCATATTAAGCTAGGTCTTGGTGAGCGGGATGTATTTCGTATGATGCTTACTAAAATTGGTAACTTGTACCCAGAGATGGTATTGCAATTCATCATCGGCACTGAGTTATGGAACTATGGTCGTTGGGATGATGTGTTACGCATCTTTTTTGATACAACGAGTGGCATCTTACATGATGGACTAGGAAAGGTAATTGCCAACCAGTTCAGACGTGATGTAATAGGGTGTGGGCTGGGAGATTCTATTAGTTTATTAGTTAAATGGATGCCGTCCAATAATACATCCTCTAAGGAGAAGCGTTCCGAGGCAGCTATTTTACAATCCTTGTTACATTTAAGTGCACGTGAATACCGCAAACCCTTGTCTAAGTTACGTGAACATTTAGAGGTAGTGGATAGAAAGGCATCCCTCAACCAATGGAATGCTATTAATTATAATCATGTGCCATCTAAAGCTAATCTTAAATATCGTAAAGTCTTCTTAAAACATGATGAAGAACGTCGTAAGGCCTATCTTACATCATTACAAAAGGGAGACGATTCTGTTAAAATTAATGCTAATTCTATGTTTTTATACGATATTATACAAGCCTATATAGATAATAATAATTGTTGGAGGAATGTTTTAATACCGTATGATGAAACCTTAGAGCAATTATGGAGTGCTCAAGAATCGCCTAAGGATTATGACGATATCTTAGTTATACGAGACGGGTCTGGATCTATGGGGGAAAAATTATCTGGTAATAGTTCCGTCACCGCACTTAGCGTAGCAGATTCGATTGCATTGTATTGTGCACAATATAACAAGAATGCATCCTTTAAAAATCGATTCATTACCTTTAGCAATCGCCCTCAGATGGTTGATATTTCGATGTGCCAAACATTGCGAGATAAGTTAAGACGATTGCATCGCTTTGAGGATTATAGCAATACGGATATAGAAGCAACTTTTGATTTAATCCTCGATACAGCTGTGAAAAATCATCTGCCTCAAGAGAAGCTACCTTCATCGTGTCTTATTATTTCTGATATGCAGTTTGATCAGGCTACAGCTCATGATGATAATACAACTGTTATCGAATCGTGCCGCCAGAAATTTGAAACCCTTGGATATACTATGCCACGGCTTCTTTTCTGGAACGTATCTGTCTATACACATAATACTATTCCTGTTCAAATGCATCCAAGCGGTGTCATTCTTGTATCTGGATTCTCTAAGTCCATCGTAGATATGGTGGTATCTAGAGAACTCAATCCTGAAAGGGCACTCAAAACGGAGCTAGATGCAAAGTGTAGTATTGTAGATACAGTACTTCAAGATTATGTAAAGGTAGCATAATTTATATATAATCTTATTACATAAGGTTCTTATTAGTCTGTTTCTGACTGGTAGGACCTTATTTTTGTGTACCTAATTTGTGCTATAATGAAGAGTAGGTTTTATAAGGTAACAATCATTTTATATATACGAGGAATTATATATGGCAATTAGCAAAGAAATACAAAAATCTAGCGAAATGAAGTTTGATGGTAAACTCATTAAAGTTACTTATGATATAGCCGATGTTAATGGTAATGAAGCGTGGCGAGAGGTAGTTCATCATCCTGGTGCTACAGCGATTGTAGTTGTTACGGAAGATAATAAAATTGTAATGGAGCGCCAATTCCGTTATGCTCTGCAACAGCCTTTGCTTGAAATCCCAGCAGGTAAATTGGATCCTAATGAGGAGCCTCTAACTTGTGCTAAACGTGAGTTAGCAGAGGAGACAGGATATCGTGCTAATGAGTGGATTCCATTAGGTACTATTGCAACAAGTCCTGGTTTCTGTAATGAAGTATTACATTTATACTTAGCGAAAGATCTTACTATGGGTGAAACTAATTGGGATCCCGACGAATATGTAGAGCTTGAGTATTTTACTTTGCCTGAATTATTAGAGGCTATTAAGGGTGAGCAAATT
>JAWERH010000003.1:0-33487 GCA_032482215.1 Veillonella sp.
AAATGGCAGAGAAACAGCTTTCACAAGCAGCACAGTGGGACCATGAGTTTGTATGGCATCCATTTACACAAATGCAAGATTGGTTAGCACAAGAACCAGTAGTAATCGAACGTGGTGAGGGGGTATACCTCATCGATGAGAACGGTAAAAAGTATTATGACGGCGTGTCCTCCTTATGGGTTAATATTCATGGACACAATCATCCTGTATTAAACCAAGCCTTGAAGGAACAAGTGGATAAGATTGCTCATAGCACATTGCTCGGTCTTGTAAGCCCGCCATCTGCACAGTTGTGTAAAGAATTGGTAGAGCTCGCGCCAGAAGGCTTAAATAAAGTATTCTTATCCGATGATGGCAGTACGGCTATTGAAGTTGCTATCAAGATGGCCTACCAATATCGCCAACTTGTAGGACAAACAAAGAAAACTAAGTTCATTGCCCTTAATGCAGGCTATCACGGGGATACATTAGGCACCGTATCTGTAGGTGGTATTCAATTATTCCACCAAGTATTCCATAATTTATTATTCAAACCTTTGACATTGCCAAGCCCTGGTGTATATCGCGATGTAGCTGATCGAGAAAAAGCCTTTGAAGAGTCTTTGGCCGAATTAGAACGCATCCTCAACGAAGAGGGCGATGAAATCACAGCTCTCGTTATGGAACCATTAGTACAAGCTGCAGCAGGCATGCTTGTTATGCCTCATGGCTATTTGAAACGGGTTCGTGAATTAACCGTGAAACATGACGTATTCCTCATTGTCGATGAAGTAGCCACAGGCTTTGGTCGTACAGGTAAATTCTTTGCCTGTGAACACGAAGGGGTAGCGCCAGACTTCATGACCTTGTCCAAAGGTATTACTGGCGGTTATATGCCTCTCGCTGCTACATTGACGACACAACGTGTATTCGATGCCTTCCTCGGTACATTTGAAGAAAAGAAAACCTTCTACCATGGCCACTCCTATACAGGGAATGCCTTGGCTTGTGCCGTCGCACTAGCTTCTTTACAAGTATTCCGCGATGAAAAGGTTATCGAAGGATTACCTAAGAAAATCGAGGCTTTCACCAATGCATTGAAGCCAATTGAAAACTTGAAACATGTTAAAGAGGTGCGTCAACGAGGCCTCATCGTAGGGATTGAACTTGAAAAAGATGTGGCTACTCATGAGGCGTATCGTCCAAATGATGCGGTAGGGGCTAAAGTGGCCATCCTTGCTCGTGAACAAGGCCTCATCTGCCGTCCAATCGGTGATGTGGTAATCCTCATGCCGCCATTGGCGTCCACTGTGGAACAATTAGAGGATATGGTTCGCATTGTTGGTGAAAGTATCCAACGCGCTACTGAAGAAGAGGGAATCCTCGAAGACTTACGACCAATAATTCTATAACAATTTACGGCTAAGTATTTTATAAAGATTTAAGGTAAACGTAAAAGCTATATATGTCATGATTCTACGGTTCTAGAGTCGTCGGCATATATAGCTTTTTATATGTTTAGCGGATAATGTTTCGTTAAGTCTTTAAACTATAGACTATACATTGTGAAAATTCGATGATATTTTTGCATATCTATGATACTATATACGTATAAAGGAGGTCATCGTATGGACATTTATGTAATTATGCAAGTTATTATTTTATTTGGTGCCATCTTCCTCGGCGTTCGTCTAGGTGGTATGGGCATCGGTTACGCTGGCGGCCTTGGGGTAGTATTGTTAAGCCTTGGTATGGGTATGTTCCCTGGACAGATTCCTTGGGATGTAATTCTCATCATCATGTCTGCTATCGCTGCCATCTGTGCCTTACAGTTAGCCGGCGGTCTTGATTATTTGGTGCGTATTGCGGAAAATATTTTGCGTAAAAATCCTAAACACATCAACTATTTAGCGCCAACAGTAACATATTTCTTAACTCTGTTAGCTGGTACTGGTCATACAGCATTTTCTATGATTCCGGTAATCGTAGAGGTGGCAAAAAGTGAAAACATTAAGCCATCTGTACCTTTATCTATTGCCGTTGTAGCGAGCCAAATCGCTATTACAGCGAGCCCAGTATCTGCAGCAGTTGTTGCTATGAGTGGTTTCCTTGAACCATTCGGTGTAAACTACCCAACATTACTCGCTATTTGTATTTCTACAACATTCGTAGCAGTTATGATTACTGCCTTTGTTATGTCTACATTTGCGAATAATGATTTGTCTTCTGATCCTGTTTACCAAGAACGTTTGGCAGCAGGTCACGTGGTACCACCTCGTGAAAAAAGTGCTGATTTCCACTTAAAACCAGGTGCGAAAACTTCTGTATTGATTTTCTTGATTGGTATTATTTGTATCGTATTCTACGCAACTGCCATTTCCAAAAATATCGGTCTTATTAAACCAGTTATCTTTGGTCGAAATGATGCGATCATCGGCTTCATGATGATTATTGCAGCAGCTATTACTTACTTCTGTAAAATTGATACAGCACAACTTGTTAATACTAGCACATTCAAATCCGGTTTATCTGCATGTGTCTGCGTATTAGGTGTAGCATGGTTGGGTGATACTTTCGTAAAAGGTCATATTCCTGAAATCAAAGCTCTTGCTTCTAGCATGGTTACGGCATATCCGTTCTTGTTAGCTGTAGCATTCTTCTTTGCTAGTACATTGCTTTATAGCCAAGCGGCAACTACACAAGCGTTGGTACCAGCCGTAATCTTGGCTCTTGGTATTACACCTGAGAATACAGGATCCGTATATATTATCATCGCATCCTTCGCAGCTGTATCTGCACTCTTCGTATTGCCTACATACCCTACACTCTTGGGGGCTGTACAAATGGATGATACCGGATCTACACGAATCGGTAAACTCGTATTTAACCATCCGTTCTTTATCCCTGGCGTACTATCCATTGCTATCGCAGTAGCACTTGGCTTCGTAGTAGCTCCATTGATGCTGTAATTGGTAAAAGCTAAATAAGGCTCATTCAAACATATTCAAATAAGAAAAGGGCGTAACTTTAAAAGTTACGTCCTTTTTGTTTGATCTATTTAGAGAGTTTTTATTAACCTTTATTCTTACAATCCTTACATGTTCCGGCAATTTCCAAATGATGCTCCGTCACTGTAAAGCCTGCATCAATTAATTCCTGTGGCATTTCTACAACAGGGCAGGTGTGCAGCGGTATCATGGCTCCACATTTTGTACACACTGCATAGTGGCGGTGTGTATGCGGTGTAATTTCATAATATGCCATATCGCTACCCATGAGTGTTGTACGGGTAACGATTTCCTTTGTTTCTAACAACTCAAGAGTGCGGTAAATAGTAGACATCCATGTAGTGCTACCATCGCCTAATCGCTCTGCGATTTCCATAGCCGTAATAGGTTTATCTGTAGTTGTTAATACGGACCAAATTGCTTCGCGCTGTTTGGTTTTTTTTATGCCTTCAGGCCAATTTGTTGTATTCATAACGCTCTTTCGATTCTGTTTTAATACTAAACTTGTTATACACTTGTACAAGTAGATAATTTATTTTGCATAGGATAGCTATCTTATTTAGATAATAGAATAGCTATCTATATATTGATGATTATCTTTGTTTACTTGCTAAATTGCATACGGCGTAGGATGGTTCTGATATTTTTGATGACTAATACTACGAGTAGAATTGCAACTGATGTTAGCGATACAAAACCACCTGGTGCTACATTGAGATAGTAGGATCCGAAGAGGCCAATAACCATGGCTAGCAAACTAAATCCAATAGAACAGAGTAATGTTGTTCTAAATCCTTTTTCTAGTTGTAATGCCGATGCTACAGGCAAGGCAATCATAGCACTTAATACGAGAACACCAACGATTTTAATAGAAATGGATACGGCAGCAGCCATTAAGATAGCAAAGATATAATTGATAAAATCAACTTTGACGCCTGCTACGCGGGCTGCCTCTTCATCATAGGCGATGTAAAGGAGTGAGTTATATAAGAAATATAAGGTTAAAACAGATAGAATTGTTAGGGCTGCAATGCTAATCATATCTGTTGTGTTTACGGTTAAGATACTGCCGAAGAAGAACACATTAGCGTTAGCCTTCAACTTGCCTGAACTAATTAGCGTAATAGCGGTACCAATACTAAGTGACAAGATGATGGTTAGAATCAGATCGAGATGGTGAGAAAAATATTTTCGCAAGAACTCGATAAGGGCACCGCAGATAGCGGTAAAGATGAATGCTCCTAAGATAGGATTGGTATTTGTTAATAAGCCTAATGTAATACCTGCTAGCGATGCATGGCTCATGGTATCGCCAATCATACTAGAACGGCGTAGAACCATGAAAATACCGATGCATGGACAGAGTAGAGAAATGCAGATGGCTACGAAGAAGGCATTTTGCATGAAATCATAATTAAACATGGTGCACCTCCTTAGTTGTAGTATCATCGGCCTGAGCCTGAGCCTGAGCCTGAGCCTGAGCCTGAGCCTGAGCCTGAGGTGTTACATCTGTAAAGCAAGCACAGCTTTCGTGATCCATAGGGTTGCGTCCTGTGCTGTGCATGATTTCACTAGCGTATTGTTCAGGAGAGCAAAGGTGACCTTGGCCATTTGCGATGTGGTAGATATTAGTTGAATTGGCTAGGGCCATTTCAAGGTTATGTTCTACGGAGATAATTGTAATGTGGTGTACTTGGTTTAACTCGCGCAAAAGGGCGTAGATGCCTTCTTGGCTTTTCCGGTCGATACCAGTAGATGGTTCATCGAGTATGATGAGGTCAGGGCTGCCGATGAGGGCACGCGCGATAGATACGCGTTGCGCTTGACCACCTGACAGTTTACTGATTAAACGGTCTTTGAACGCCGTCATATTGGTAAGCTCTAATACGCGATCTACTTCATGCTTATCTTTAATCTTTAGTAATTTACGGTAGGAATCGAGGATTTCTTTTACCGTAATAGGGAAGCCTGCATGAGAAAAATCATTCTTCTGAGACACGTAGCGAATGTTGTTCGTATCTCGTTTGATAGAGCCTTTTACAGGTGTAAGGAATCCTAAAATGAGGCGTAGCAAGGTGCTTTTACCACACCCATTATCCCCAACAATGGATATATAATCACCACTGTGAATATGTAAGTTAAGGTCATTCAACACATAAGGTGGCTGACCTTGGTAGGAAAAATAAAGATGTTCTATGGATAACATATAAAAACCACTTTTCTAATTGACAAAATCTTGAGTAAGTTTATACTATAACTATATTACAAATGCAACTGAGTCGCAACTGCAACTAAAGAATGGTTACTATTCTATGAAAGCATAGCGATCAGGATTTCACAAAGGAGGACTACGATGGTCAAGAAGCTGGTTTTGTTAATGATAGGGATCATGATGGCTGCCTTATTTGCAGGCTGTGGCAATGATGCACCAAAGGAACAAGCAGGTAAGAAGATCCAAGTGGTAACAAGTTTTAATGCCATGGCTGAATTCGCAAAAGCTATTGGTGGTGACAAGGTAGAGGTATCTACCATTATTCCAGATGGCGTAGAGCCACATGATTTCGAGTTGAAACCTGAAAATATGAAACAATTGGCAACAGCTCAAGTATTCGTGTACAACGGTTTTGGTATGGAACCTTGGGCACAACAAGCGATTGATGCGGCTAAAAATAGCAAGCTCATCACTGTTGTTGCTACAGATGGCGTAGAAGCTATCAAAAATACTGATCCTGAAGAAATTAAAGAACATGGTGCAGAAGATCCTCATGCATGGTTATCTTTGAAAAATGCGAAAATTGAAGTGAAAAACATCAAGGATGCTTTTGTAAAAGCTGACCCAGCAAACAAAGATTACTATGAAAAGAACTATAATGAATATGTTGCTAAATTAGATGCGATGATCAAAAAATATGAAGATCAATTCGCTAAAGCTCCTCATAAAAACTTCGTTACTGGTCATGCAGCATTTGCGTACTTATGCCGTGACTTTGGGTTAGAACAAAATAGTGTAGAAGATGTATTTGCCGAAGGTGAACCAAATGCGGCTCAATTGGCTGAACTCATCAAATATTGTAAAGAAAACAATATTACTACTATCTTTGCAGAAGAAATGGCTAGCCCAGAAGTTTCTAAAACGTTGGCAAGCGAAGTTGGTGCTAAGGTAGAAACTATTTACACAATCGAAAGCAACGAAGATAATAAAACATACTTAGAACGTATGGATGAAAACCTTACAAAAATTGCAGCATCTTTACAATAAGATGAACGAAAAAGCAGCCCTTATAGGGCTGCTTTTTTTTAGTTCTACGCATTGTGCGTAAGATTTAAAGTTGTAATATCTATAATTTTGGGGCCTATAGTATAATATATATAATGAAAATAAATTAAAAGGAGGTCCAACATGGTTATCACTAATAGATTGGGGATTACCGATTCCCCAACATTGGCTAGAGAAGAAGAACGAATTAGTAAAAAAGCGGCAACAACATTATTTGAAAAAAACTTACTTAATGATATGCCTAGTGGTACATGGACTACCTTACAAAAAATCCATACTATATTATTCCAAGATATATATGATTTTGCTGGTGCATTACGAAGTGTGAATATTGCTAAAGGTAATTTTCGCTTTGTTCCTGTCATGTATCTTGCTGAAGCAGTTAGAACCATTGAAGATATGCCCCAATCTACCTTTGATGAAATTGTAGAAAAGTATGTTGAAATGAATGTAGCTCATCCTTTTAGAGAAGGTAATGGGCGTAGCATGCGATTATGGCTTGATCATATGTTGTGTACAGAACTACAAAAGACCATCGATTGGAGTCAGGTTGATAAAGAGCAATATTTGTCTGCTATGGAACGAAGTCCAGTAAATGACTTAGAAATAAAAGCTATTCTTGCTAAAGCCCTTACAAGTGATATCAATAATCGAGAACTATTTATGAAAGGCCTTGACCATAGTTATTATTTTGAAGGATATCAATTATTTAAAAGTGAAGACTTATAAGGTATAGAATTATGAATGGTATGTTTGGCCCATATATAGAAAAATGGATGCATTTGATCACTATTAAGAATATGTTATTATTAGCTGTTATATCAGCAATCATAACTGACTTTGGGTTACATATATTATCGCTAATTTTCTCCAAAAGCCCATTTTTTAAAACATTTATTTGGGAGACTTGAAGCAGTTCCTCTTATAGGATATGTACTTGGAATTGTAGCGTTTGTTCTTGTATCTTCTGGTATTTTATATGGTATTTTTAAGGTCTTTAAGGGGCAGGTTACATATAAGCAACTTGTGGCAGACATGCTTTTAAATAGTTGTATTACTAGTTGGATTCATTTGATTTTTGTACTTTTTGCTGCGCCTATTTATCTTTTCTTGGATTTACATATTAAAGGCGGATCTAGTGGATTAAGTACCATAGAAATATTTAATGTCATTATCATGGCGCAACTGATGTCTAAGCAATTTGGATTGAGTCCTTGGATAACAGGTATTGCATTTTATATCGTATCCTTTGTCTTTGGCATAGGTGGCATTATCTTGTCCATGTCTCTTTAAATACATATGTAATAGAAATGTTGATAGATGCTATTAGGTGTCTATCAACTTTTTTATTACTATATTTGTTTGTATAATTTATAATGAATTTATATTTAATTTAAAACTACATTGTGATACAATGATAGAAATATATGTGCTTTTAATGTATTTGGAGGGGAACATATGGAAACAAAATGGTATTCAGATATTTGGCAGCTTATTGTAGCTCCATTTAAACGTGGTATTCCACAGATTGTAGAGCATGGATCTTGTCGAAAGGGGTTTTATGCTACTGTGGCTATGGCATTGGTATCCTTGGTATTCTCAGATATCTTGCCTATTATTGTGAGTACGATATTTGCAGATAAACTTGATGGTGCACTTACTATTGTGGCAGCTCTTTTTGGGGGCGGTATATTGAATCTAGTATTAGGTTTGCTATTTACTTTTATTGGCATTGCTATTTATTCTGCTATTTTCTCTTGGGTCGCTAATAAATTTGATGCCAATACTACATATGAGTCTGTGTTAAAGATTATGTGGTATGAACAAGCTTATAACCAGATTATGGGATTAGTATATTTTATTGGACTAATATTAGTATCAGTGCCATTCTTTGTGATACTAGGTTTTAATCTTAATTCTACAGTAAATAGTATCGTATGGTTAACTATTGTTATATTTACATTAATTGCTTTTTCAGTCTTTATATTCTGGGTGTGGTTGACATTGTTGAGTCACCAAATTAATAAATCTCGTTTAGCAACTTTTGGCATCTCTATTATTACGAGTTTAATTCCTGTATTCTTTATTGGTATTTTGGTAGGCATGGTTATGCTTGCTACATCTAGATAATTACATAGTATGAAAAATATGAAAGCAAGGTATGAATATACCTTGCTTTTGTTAAAAATAAAATAATTGTTATAAATTCGTAATCGTTGTGTTGTGTGATGCATCATTCTATATAGAATGGTGCTATTCTTGTTGTGTAAAAGGTGGTGAGAGGCATGATGGGAGGTTTATTAGAGTTCGTTTATCGCTTATTAAACCCCATTGAAGAAAAACATCCGCGCATGTACCACTATGATGTTACCTATGGTCAGCTTGTATGGATGCTGGTATTGTCCCTCATATGTTATCAATTTACCATCGTTGGTGAAAGCGTCTATTTAGACGCTATACGCGCATTTATACGTAATTCATCACTTTTGGTAAAGTGGCAATTGTTTTCACTTCCCGTAGGGCAGCATGAAATACAAGTCTTTTTTGAGCAGCTAAGTAAACCTCGTGAGTTTTGGAATGTAGGTCGTTTTACATGGGTGATTTTAAAAGCGGCGCTTATGTCTGGTATCTTGATAGGTTACGCTATGTTGCAAAAGCGTAAGTTTTACATTCGCGGCGTAGTAACTGGTGTTTTACACATGATGGCCTTTGCTCAACTAGTAGTAGCTATGATTACTCTTACGGCAGGGATTATGTTGATCCTTACGTCCATACCAATTTTATTGCAAGCCATTATTGGGTTTTGCATGATTGTTTTATGCATTCTTAGTACTGTATTGCTACTACAGACCATGGGGCGTATAGCCGGAGCATGTATTAATGGCAGTTTTTATGAAGGACTAAGCATTATGTTAATCGCTATTTTAGCATCACTATTATGTGAAGTGCTATATACATTAACTCGATAATATATGAGGAGTATTATGACTTGGTATAAGGACATATTACATTTATTTACAAAATTGAGTGACAGATCCTTTCAAAATATTATTAGAAATGGAACCTATACTCGAGCTATACTAAATCTTATAATGTCTACAATTGTATTATATGTGATGACCTATGCTTTGCCGTTCATAGTGAAAGCTGTGTCTCCCGCATTAGGAATAAAACGCATGACTGGTCTCACACATTTTGATCTGGTTAGTGCTTTGGCAAATGCATCATTTTTAATTTTTCAAATTATCATAGGTGCCTTTGTTATATGGCGATTACTAGTATTGCTAGGTGGTACTGGGACCTATAGGGGCGTGATGCGAAACTATATCTATGGCTTAGCTTATACGAATGCACTTCGTACCGTAGTATTAGTGTTGGTCCATATAGTGGGGCTCATATTATTTTATCTATCTATGCCGAAATATGTAGGGAATATGGCCTATCTTGTAACCATGTTTAGTCAGTATTATGCTGTCTTTATTGGGGCCCAGCTCATGCGCCGCTATGTGGAACTAGGTATCGTAAAAACATATATTATTATGTTTATTGTGGCGTTGCTATCAGTGTCAGTATTGCCTCATTGGATCCGATTTGTACATACCCTAGTTAAATAATATAAGACTGTAATGTAGTATAACCGCAAGATGAAAGTCTTGCGGTTTTTTTATCGTTTAATTTATATTAAAATTAATTATATATAATTTAAATCTGGGAATTTATGATATAATTAATTCTATAGTGTAGTTGAGAGCGGAGTTAGTTATGGATACGACATTTTTACGAGAAATATCCCTGCTGGTGCGTTCACCGAAGAAGGGGATCGATGAAATCTTCTGGTTTGGTACCTTAGAAAAGGGAATCAAAGCTGGCCTCGCCGGTTGGTGTGCTACCCATATTTTGGGATTTGCGTTAGGCATTATACTATTACCTTTGGCTATGACCTTTGGCGGTTTTTTATTTGGCTTTATACCTGCCGTATATGGCATATTCTCTATATTACGAGAAATCATAGGTCTTGGAATCTATTGGTTTGTAGGTAGCTTTATACTTTGGAAATTATTGAGCGTTCTCTTAGAGCGTGAATTTGATTTCAACTTGGGTTAGCATTAATTTTGGTATCTATTATTTGCATTTATATTACGCCATTTTTAATGATCCTATTAGTTCCTTTAGCATTAGCCTACGTTGGTGCCGTTATCTACGTAGCCGTTATGCTTTTATCTCGGATTATGAATGTAGAGCCTCTTACAGTCGGCGCTGTATATGTAGTTCTATATATTATTAACCTTTTATATAACTGGATTATGCGCATACTATTTGCGTAAATACATAAAACCTCCTAGTTTTATACTAGGAGGTTTTTATTGCTTTGAATGAAATTTTAGTAAAAGTAGTTTGTCATTATTGAAGAGAATCATAATGTTGTAATAGTAGTTCTACATTGTCTTCATCGTATTCGATTTGTTGGGACCATCTTGCGACTTGTTTAAGCGGTGAACCCTCTATAACACTTGTGATTAGTATGTATTCTACACCATCTCTTGCGTAGGAGAGGATAGATTCCAAAGAATAGTCTGCTAGCATATCGATTTGACGATATAAGATGTATTGGAACACCTTGTTGAATAGCCCCATATCGTGATTCGCTATATAGCTTTGTACAGCGGTAATAAGTTTACCTGTGTCATGAGATAATATATTAATTTGTGTAGTCCACTCTTCATCGATAGGTTCTGTGGTACCGTATAAATCTAACAGTTTCGCATAATATTGTACATCAGGATTTGGGCTGTATTGAAAATATGATGAATCTATATCAAAGGCTAATAGTTCAAATATATTCTGAATAGTTAAACGCTCGTCAGGACTAAACTCGCCATCATCGTCTTCAATGGTAAAGATTACCTGATCGGATTGAGTATCCTCTGCGAGTAGTTCAACTGATGCTTCACAGGATAGACCGACCCCACATAGTTCGAGGTCTTCAATGTATTTATAAAAACGTGGATGCATATGGCATGTATCGCATAGGCCTTCTTCACCGAGTTCGAGCACAACCTTACAGAGACCGTTTTCATTGAGTAACGGACACATTGGTTGTTCTTTAGAAAACACGAAATGGCTGCCCTCATCATCCACAGTGATAGCTTGGCGTAAGCTTTCACCAAGAGGGCCTGTCATAGTATGATAGCGTTCAGCAGTGGCCTCGTCGATATCGATGGTCCAAAGTTGACAACATGTATTTTCACATCGATCTGCTTTGCATTGAAATGTGTGATATATAGTAGGATATAATGAAATCATAATCGTCTCACTTGTAGTAAAAAATATTCTACGTGCATTGTATCATAGGGGAGTTGTCTATGCATTAATATTATAAATAAAGATTAATAAATCGTATCGATTTAGTGTATAATTGTATATATACACACTATGGTCCTGTTTGAGAGATGGAGGAGCCTATGAAATCCTTATTTGTAAAAGGTAGCCTTGTATTAGCCTTGGCAGCAGTGTTTGGTATGCCAAATGCAAGTGCAGCCCATTTAGTAGCGGTAGAACCAACTGTTGCCGTTGTTGATGGAAACCATGCAGCGATTGTAGGTGCAAATGGTTTATTGAATGCATTTATTCAAAATCATCCAAATGCAGCTATCACTGAAATCTCTTTTATGTAGAAGGTGTTGATGAAAGTGGTAAATATGAGCTCACTTATATCTATGCAACAAATCAAATCTTTGAAAAACGTGAAGGTGACTTCCATAAATCCTTAAAGAAAACATCCTTTGATCCTCGTGAAATCTTACCGCCAGCAGCGGTAGTTAACTTTGCTTATGCTCAAACACAAGGCAAAGCAACAAGCCTTAATGAGTGGTCTGTACAATATGATAAAGGTAAAATAGTATACAAAGTTAGCTTCGGTACAGAAGGTGACAAAGAGGTCAATGTACGCATTGATGCTATGAATGGTACGTTGTTGTCTGTTAAATTTGACGACTAAACTATGGTGACTAGTAAATATAACTTAATAGTAGAAGGCTTATTATCTTAAATATAAGAATTAAACTCCTTAAAATTATCTTTTTTTGTAGAAAAGGATAGTTTTAAGGAGTTTTTTTGTGAACATTTGCTCATGAAAGGGGATATTTACATTATGAGAATTACAATGAGTGGCTTCTGTTCCTTTATTTATGGGAAAAATGGCTTTTTAGAGTTAGTTCATAGAATACTTAGTTGTAAATCGAATACTATAGAATTTCATTGAAATTACATATAAATTCATTTTATTCTCACCCCAAAATAAGCTAGACCGGTGAGTTCTACATTTTTATTTCATAGATTATCGATAATATGTGTCCAGTCAAAAGACAGAACTCAAATATATCGGGAATTTCCAGACTATATATCTACAGTCCACGCTAGATATATGTTTTGGAACTATAACGATAACACCGAGTTGGTTAAAAATATATATGCGTGATTTTGCATATATATGGATTATCAAGGAGGATATTATGAAAAAATCTATTTTGAAAAGCAGTATTGCTTTAGCAGTAGCTGGTATATTTGGTGCTACTGTAGCAGTAACAGCAGCTGAACAAGCAACACCGGTTCCTGTAACTCAAGAGGTAGCAGCTACTGCAGCTCCTGTCGCAGAACCTGCTACGCATCAAGTAGTTCCTACCATTCAAGTGACTCCAGCAGCTAAAGATACTACACCAGTTCCAACAGCAACTCAAGATGTAAAAGCTCCAGTTGCTCAAGACACTGTAGTTCCAGCAGCAGCTAATCCAGCAGCAGCAACTCCTACAATTGAAACTGCAGCGGTGGCAAAAGCTCCTAGCGAAGCTAAAGTAGTACGTGCAGCAGATAAAAAAGTAGAAGCTAATAAAGACGAAAAAAATACTAAAAAAGCGCAAGCACATAAAGCGCCTAAAGTAAAAGCTGACAAAGCAGTTAAAGCTGATAAAGCTGTAAAAGAAACTAAAGAAGTAAAAGCAGATAAAAAAGCTGACAAAAAAGAAACTACTAAAGAGGAAAAAAAAACTCTAAAAGTGGAAAATCACAACCTAGCACAACAAGTAAGCAAGCAGGCGTAGTCGATCAAAATAGTATTTTCGTAATTGGTGCGAATTATTTAATCGATCAATTTGAAAATAAATATGGCGACTCTAAGATTACTAAAGTATCCTTCAAAGCTGCCGACAAAACTGCTATTTATGAAGTAGACGGTTTCAATGCTAGTGGTGCCCATTCCATGACTCTAGATGTGGCAACTGGTAATGTAGCTGAAGGTACTCCTAAAGCATATGATGCATCTATGGAAGCTAGTGCTATTGATGCTGGTACTGTGTTACCTCCACATGTGGCGATCAATGCAGCCTTCGCGCAAACTGGCAATGTAGCAACTGGTATTAACTCTTGGTCTGTAGTGAACCAAAATGGTAAACCTATATATACTGTAGAGTTCCATGATGCACAAAACAAACCTGTATCCATCGCATTGGATGCTAAAACAGGTATAGCCGTAAAATAAGCTAATCCTAAGCCTATCCTACTGTAAAGCAAACCCCTTTAATACACGAACACTAAACACATAATACTATACACACAATACACAACACACTTACACACACGCAGCCCTCTGGAGTGGATAGACAAACATTGACTCTCTCCTATGCCGTCTGTCGTTCAGAGGGCCCCTTATGCATTGTGGTTCCCTCCCAATCATAAGATTATATACTTGGTATATAATACTCTCTCTCACAATAAGAACGTAACTGCTTTACAGTACGCTAGGTATAGGGGAGCAGGAAAACCCGTAATACATGTAGACCGCTGCATGTATTACGGGCTTTTTCTATGTTTATTCAATATAAAGACGTATCATATAAGGAAAATCCGTAGTAGAAATTGGAAAAGCGCAGATACAATAATGTATATCTGCGCTTTTGGTATATGGAGCATTTACTATTAGTAACAATAGTTAGCCTTTTATATGTATTGTCGAGGCACGCGTTCTGAGAATCCACAAAAGATTTCATAAGGAATTGTAGAGGCAAGGGCGGCAATCTCGAGTGCAGAGATGCTTTCATGACCTTGAGAACCTAGGAGCACAACCTTGTCACCTGGTTGTACAGTAATCGTATCTGGAACGGCCACCATGAATTGGTCCATACAGATGCGACCCACTACAGGACAACGTGTGCCATGAATGAGGACTGTACCGCGGTTGGATAAGCTACGAGGGTATCCATCTGCATAGCCTACAGGAATGGTAGCAATCGTCATTGGTTCAGGTGTTACATAGGTAGAACCATAACCGATACCTTCACCTGCTTCTAGTCGCTGTACATGTACTACTTCGCTATGGAAGGAGAGGACCGGTTTTAACCCTAATCGATTTGGCACATCAAGGGATGGCATAATGCCGTATTGAATAATGCCAGGACGGGCATCGGTAAATAAGCTGTCTTTTACGGATAATAAGCCAGCACTATTGGCAAGAGAGAAGCGATAGTCCGCATCAGGTCTAAATGCACGGATTTCATCGACCATTTTATGGAATTTTTGCGCCTGTCCATGAGCGTGGCTTTGATCCGCCGCATCGGCGTTACTCATATGAGAGAAGAAACCGTCTACCTCAAGATTTTCGTAGGACTCAACGCGTTTGATAAACTCAACAGCATCTTCAGGCTTGATACCAATACGATGCATTCCTGTATCAACGGCGACTGCAACGCGGATAATCATATCGTGATTTTCTGCTACCTTGTCGAGTGCTTCTAAATCGGTAGATTCGCATACAGCTGGAATGGAATTTGTGTCTGCTACAAGCTCAAAGGACTGAGGTCTTGTGAGGCCAAGTAGATAAATCGGTACCATAATCCCTGCGTTGCGAAGTGGAACTGACTCTTCAGGAATGGCAACGGCTAAGGATTCATAACCTTCTTCAACGGCAATACGGCCCATCATAACGCTGCCGTGCCCATATCCATTGGCCTTGATAACAGCTGTGGATGTGCTCCATTCCGGTAAACTATCTTTAATTTTACGCAAATTCTCGCGAACGAGACTTGTATTTATGGTCAAATAGGTAGGTCTCATGGTATTCCTCAATTCTATATAACATTAATATAATTGTATAACTTTTGGGGAATTACACAATACTTTTGTGAAAGTTTTATACAGAAATTCTGTTTTTATGATTTTTATACATATATTATATACAATAATTGTGAAAGTATACTAATTAATATAGTTCTCTATGATATTAATAGTATAAATTCATATAAATAATAGTATAATTTATATAGAAGTATTTTCCTTAATAGGTGTATGCACCCCCCTAGATTTGGACATTACGTATACTCTATAAAATTTAATAACTATGTAGGAGGTTCTCATGAGCGAACGTGTAGTAGTAGTAAATGCAAGTAAAATGAATTATGACCATGCATTAGATTTTTCTGTATTATCTAGTGATGTACAGGTTTATGATAATAGTACAAATGAAGAGCTTATAGAACGTATTCAAGGGGCTCGCGTTGTAGTTACAAAAGAATTACCCGTAGGGGCTGATTTGCTTTCACAATTCCCAGATACTGTAAAACTCATCGTAGAAGCGGGTACAGGATATAATAATATCGACCTTAATGCAGCAAAGGAAAGAGGCATCACTGTGTGCAATATCCCAGCGTACAGTACTGAACGTGTGGCACATACGGTAATCATGATGATCCTCAATTTTGCATCTACCATGCAGAAACAAATCGGCATGCTTGCTAAAGGTGATCGCAGTAATTTCACAAAATATTTACAAGTGAGCCACACAGAAGTGAATGGTAAAACATTAGGTGTTGTCGGTGCTGGTCACATTGGTATAGAAGTGATCAAAGTAGCAAAGGCACTCGGTATGAATATCTTGGTTCATACGTGCACACCAAAGGCTGATGGAGATGGCATTCGTTATGTAAGTCTTGATGAATTACTGGAACATAGTGATTATATTACATTGCATTGCCCATTGAATGAACAAACTAAGTACATGATTAATAAAGTAGCTATCAGCAAAATGAAACCTAGTGCAGTCATCGTAAATACTGGCCGTGGGCCTCTTATTAATGAAGCGGACCTTTGTGAAGCATTAGCGGCTAAACGCATTGCAGGTGCAGGCCTTGATGTACAAGAGGTAGAACCTCCAGCAGAGGATAGCCCTCTATATACACTGGATAATGTTATTATCACACCTCATATGGGCTGGAAAGGCCTTGAAACACGCCAACGCTTGGTAGGCATCATTCGTGACAATGTACAAGCTTTCTTCAAAGGTGAACCTATTAACGTAGTATCTAAATAAATACAATAAATACAATAAGAGCCGTCCCCGGTTGTGTGGGGGCGGCTCTATTGTTTAGGGCTATCATAGATCAAGTCTTGGTATATATATGTATATATATCAAGGGAGGTAGTTATCCTCAAACTTGATTATGATTGATGTTGTGTTTTGATGGGACTCCACCAATGGCGTCGATAGGCCTTGATGCCTTCCACCACGGTTCTTGTCGCTTTAGCTGCAATATCTTTTGTTGCAGCCGGTATGCCCTCTAGGCGATAGGTAATACCTAACTCCTTATATTTAGCAGTACCCATAACGTGATATGGTAAGCAATCAACGGCTTGTAAGTTTTTCAGAGATCCTAGGAAAAAGCCTAGACGATAGTGATGATCTGCATTATCTGTAATCGTAGGAACTACAACATGACGAACCCAAATGGGAACTTCTACGTCTGCTGTCAATCGAGCAAACCCAATAATGGGCTCTAATGGTTTGCCTGTTAGCCACAGATGTTTATCAGGATCGATTTCTTTAATATCTAGGATGACGAGACTAGTGACACTGAGTAATTTACGGTATGCCACCTCTTGGTGGGGATCAAAACAAATTCCACTTGTATCTAAACAGGTATGGACGTTTCTTTCACGGAAATATGTGAAAAGCTCAGTAACAAAGTCGATTTGCATTAGAGCTTCCCCACCTGTGACGGTGATACCACCATTAGCATAGAATTGGCGGTTACGTTCGTACTGGTCCCACAATTCTTCAACAGTCATGAACTTAGCATCATCGCTAGTTTCATTCCATGTGTCAGGATTGTGGCAATAAGCACAACGCATGGGACATCCTTGGAGAAAGACCACCATGCGCATGCCTGGACCATCAACCGTACCCATCGTTTCAACCGAATGAATACGTCCTGTCATAGTAAACCTCGATTAGATTTGTTGATGGAATGTACGGGAAATAACTTCGTCCTGTTGTTGTTTTGTCAATTTGCTGAAGTGCACTGCGTAACCAGATACACGAACAGTTAATTGAGGGTACAACTCAGGATGTTTTTGAGCGTCTAACAATGTTTCACGAGTGAACACGTTAACGTTCAAATGATGACCGCCTTTTTGGGAGTAGCCATCCAATAACTCTACCAAGTTATCAACTTGTTGTTGGTTGCTCATGGGTATTGCCTCCTTTCAACCAAGACTAACACTCGTATCAGTGCCGGTGAAAGCAGTCCGATACTATGGAAGACGTTATTTATCTTCCTTTATAGTAACATTCGGTTCGCTACATGCGAAGTTTGTATTGGAGTTAGGTAATTGAGATGGATCTAACTCAATATCAAAATCGCTGAGGGACACAAATGTTTCACCAGATTTACCTAATGCGTCAGGAATGATAGAGAAGGTATTGGAAATACCATCGGAGCTATCACGCCATGGCATTTTTGCTACGGATGCCAACGAAGAAATAGCACCGTGAGTATCACGACCATGCATTGGGTTAGCACCAGGAGCGAAAGCTTCACCAGCTTTACGGCCATCTGGAGTGGAACCTGTTGCAGTACCATATACTACGTTGGAAGTAATTGTTAACAAGCTCATAGTAGGAACGGATTGACGATATGTAGGATGTTTACGAATCTTGTTCATAAATGTGGAAACAACTTTTGCTGCCAAGCTATCTACACGATCGTCATCGTTACCATATTTAGGGAAGTCACCTTCGATTTCGAAATCAACAGCAATGCCGTTTTCGTCGCGAATAGGTTTTACTTTAGCGTATTTAATAGCAGACAAGGAGTCAGCTACTACGGATAAACCAGCGATGCCAGTTGCAAACCAACGTGTTACTTTGCGGTCATGCAATGCCATTTCTAGTTTTTCATAAGCGTATTTGTCGTGCATGTAGTGAATGATGTTCAAGGCGTTTACATATACGCCTGCTAACCATTCCATCATGTCGTCGAATTTTTCCCATACTTCATCGAATTCTAAGTATTCGGAAGTGATAGGGCGGTATTTAGGACCAATTTGTTTCTTTAATTTTTCGTCAACGCCGCCATTGATTGCATAAAGCAAGCATTTAGCCAAGTTGGAACGAGCGCCGAAGAATTGCATTTCTTTACCAATACGCATTGGGGATACGCAGCATGCAATAGCGTAGTCATCACCAGAGTTAGGACGCATTAAGTCGTCGTTTTCGTATTGGATGGAAGATGTTTCGATGGACAATTTCGCACAGAATCGGCGGAAGCCGATTGGCATGCGAGGAGACCACAATACAGTGAGGTTTGGTTCTGGAGCAGGACCAAGGTTAGTCAATGTATGTAGGTAACGGAAGGACATTTTGGAAACTAATGTGCGGCCGTCAGTACCCATACCACCGATAGATTCAGTAGTCCACACAGGGTCACCTGTGAACAAGTTATTGTATTCATGGATACGTGCGAAGCGAACCATGCGCAATTTCATGATGAAGTGATCTACGAATTCCTGGATTTGTTCTTCTGTATATGTACCATTGCGAAGGTCACGTTCTGCGTAGATGTCTAGGAATGTAGAGTTACGACCGATGGACATAGCAGCACCGTTTTGCTCTTTAATAGCGCCAAGATAGCCAAAGTAAATCCATTGCATAGCTTCTTTAACGTCTTTAGCTGGTCCAGAAATGTCGTAACCATAAGAGGCGGCCATTTCTTTCAATTCTTTCAAGGAACGGATTTGTTCTTGAATCTCTTCGCGGTCGCGAATTACGTCTTCTAGCATATCGCCCATAGTAATGTTGAATTGTTCTTTTTTATCTTCGATGAGGTAATCAATACCATACAACGCGATACGACGATAGTCGCCAATGATACGGCCACGGCTGTAAGCATCAGGCAAACCAGTTACGATATGAGCTGTGCGAGCGGCACGCATTTCAGGTGTATATACATCAAATACGCCATCATTGTGAGTTTTACGGTGCTTTTTGAAGAAGTCTTCTGTTTTTGGATCCATTTTGAAGCCGTATTCTTCAATAGCAGATTTTGCTGTACGCAAGCCACCATAAGGGAACATAGCGCGTTTTAGTGGTTTATCAGTTTGCAAACCAACGATTGTTTCGAGGTCTTTGTCGATATATCCTGGCGCATGGGCAGTAATGTGTGTGGCCACGGAAGTATCGGCATCGAGCATGCCGCCTTTTTCACGTTCTTCCTCATAAAGCTTCATTACTTGGTCCCATAATTTTGTCGTTCTTTCTGTAGGACCAGCAAGGAAGGAATCGTCCCCTTCATAGGGGATATAGTTTCTTTGAATAAAGTCGCGTACATCAACGGCTTTATCCCACACACCTGTGTTAAATTCTTTCCATGCAGTATGTTGCATTTTGCACCTCCATAAAAGGATATAACTATAGATTTCTATGCCTATAGTGTACAATGTTTGTCCTGATTTAACAAATTTTAAATGATATATATTTTCAATAAATGCTATGCAATTTTCGTAAGAATAGTTCTTATTTAAAATCCTACAATAATGGGTTCATCATTTAAAATCCAGTAATTATAACGTTTAAATTGAAAAATATGGGGATATACACCTGGATTTTTGATTTTTATATTATCTTTAAATAATGAAAATTCATATCAATAAATAGAAAGTATTCGATATAGTGTGATGTACATTCTTGGAATCCTAGGGCCTTATTGTGGTAATATTTAGATAGAATTGATTTAGGAACTATGTAGAAAGGTGGATGCTAATGACAAATCGAATGAAAGCTATCTTAGGAGCATCTGCTACCATTGCCGTATGGGCTACGGCGTTCCCTTTTGGAAAAGTGGCATTGCAATCTGTAGACGCCTTGACCCTATCTGTAGCAAGGGTTGTAGGTGGTGCTATACTCATGCTGATTATAGGTGTATTCAAAGGATTACACATTCCTACATCCTGGCGTGAGTGGGGCATATATATTTTATTAGGTGCTACAGGGAACTTCATTTACCAAGTTGTGTTTAACGAAGGCTTACGAACAATACCGGCAGCAACATCGAGTATTATTATGGCATTAACGCCGATGGTAACGGCACTGATGGCATTGATTGTTTATAAAGATAGAATACGACCTATTGGGTGGCTTTTCACTGTAACAGCCTTTGTAGGTGTAGCGGTTATTATTCTTTGGAACTCAACCTTAACGATTCCTATGGGCGCCATATGGACGTTGATAGGGATGGTACTGTTTGCAATCTATAATATTCTGAATCGTGGGCTAAGCTTAAAAGGATATAACTCCATTACCATCGCCATGTGGTCTATGTTTACCGGTGCTATTATGGCATTGCCATTTGCAGATCATGCTATTGATATGATTGTAGCCGCACCACTTACTGCGAAGCTTGCTATGCTGTATTTAGCATTCTTTTCCAGTGCACTAGGATTTGTATTTTGGAGCTATGCCTTTGAACATGCCGAAAAAGTGTCTGATGTAACTAATTTTATGTATATATCGCCGATTGTGGCGGCCATAGTAGCAGCATTCTTATTAGGAGAAATACCAAACATGGGACTCTATATTGGGGCACCTGTTATTTTAGGCTCCTTATATCTCTTTAATCGATATAGATAAGTTAATTTTATTAGAGTCTGAATCATCTAGATTTGATGTAAAAGATATAAAAATAGAAAAATAGGGATGTAAACCCTTATAATATAAGCGTTATATAAAAGAGAACCTTAATCCATTGATGGTTAAGGTTCTTTTTTGTTTGACAGTCCTTATAAATTGTAGTAATCTAAGTACATAATTAAAACATACCTTAAAGATATGTTTTAAGGTTAAGATTAATTCCTACCATATTGTAGGGAAAGAGGTGGTACAGTGATTGCTATACGAAATGTAACGAAAGAGTTCGACGTTAATAAGCAAAAGGTTACTGCATTATCTGATGTAAACTTTACCATAGAAAAAGGCGACATATTTGGCATTATTGGCTTCAGTGGAGCTGGTAAATCTACACTGCTGCGCATGATTAATGCCTTAGAGGTACCTACCTCTGGTCATGTTGAAATAGATGGTGTGAATATCAATAGTTTAAGTTTTAACGAGCTTAGAAAAGTGCGTAAGCGCATCGGCATGGTATTTCAACAGTTCAATTTGTTGAATGCTAAGTCTGTATATGATAATGTGGCGATTCCATTAATTCTAAATAAAGTTCCTAAATCAGAGATTGATAAAAAGGTTAAAACCTTGTTAGACTTTGTTGATTTAGGGGACAAAGCAAATGCCTATCCTGGAGAATTATCTGGTGGTCAAAAGCAGCGCGTTGGTATTGCCCGTGCGTTAGCTACAGATCCATCGATTCTTTTATGCGATGAAGCAACAAGTGCTCTTGATCCAGATACGACAGAGTCTATTCTTCAATTATTGGAGCGCGTTAATCGTGAACTTGGGGTAACGGTGATTATCGTCACTCATGAGATTGATGTAATTCAAAAAATTTGTAATCGCGTTGTGGTTATGGAGCATGGAAAGCTCATAGAGAGTGGCTCCGTACTTGAGGTGTTTAGTAAACCTAAACATGAAACAACGAAACGATTTGTACGTACTGTAATTCCTGATGAAATTCCATCAACAGTGAAACATACCTTGGCTTGTGATAAACGGCCATATACAATTCTTAAGATGCATTTCTTAGGAAATAATACGACCGATAATGTTTTATATCATATTAACAAAACCTTTGATTTAGAAACAAGTGTATTATTTGCTACCGTAACAGAGCTAGAACATACAGTACTTGGTATTTTTATTGTTCAGTTTATTGGTGATGATCTTGAGGTGGGCAAGGTAAAAGAATATCTTGTAACCCAAGGCATTGAATGGCAGGAGGTGGCACTATAATGGACTTCTTCATGCAAGAACTTGGTGTTCCAGGTTCGCAGTTATTACTAGCTGCAGAACAAACATTATACATGGTGTTCCTGTCTCTCTTCATCGGCACCATACTAGGGCTGATTATCGCAGTTACACTAGTGGTAACAAATCCTAATGGTATTGTTAAAAACAGCATTGTTTACACCATTACAAACACAATTGTTAATATTGTGCGTTCTGTACCATTTATTATCTTAATGGTGTTTATCTTACCGTTGACTAAGATGATTGTTGGTACTCGGGTTGGTACAACGGCGGCTATCGTACCACTTGTTATATTCATTGCGCCTTATCTTGCTCGACTCTTTGAAAACTCTATTTTAGAGGTTAATAAAGGCATTATCGAGGCTGCACAATCGATGGGTGCATCCCATTTTGAGGTGATTTGGCATTTCCTTTTACCAGAGGCAAAGGGTTCGCTTATCTTATCCATTACAACAGGTACTATTGGCCTTATTGGTGCTACTGCTATGGCTGGTGCCATTGGCGCAGGCGGTGTAGGTGACTTGGCCCTTACCTATGGTTATGAGCGGTTGAACTTCCCATTGATGTTATTTACCGTTGTTATTTTGATTATTTTTGTTCAAATTATTCAAACAATAGGTAACTACTTTGCACGTCGTGCGCGTCGTTCCTAATTTGATGAAATAGATTTTAGTTATATTGATTGTAAAAGTATAGGAGAATGTACTATGAAATTTAAAAAACTTCTTGCCCTTGGCGCGGCATTAGTATTTAGCGTAGCTTTTATCGCAGGCTGCGGTTCCAATAATAGCGATAATGGTGCTAAAAAGGAATTATCCTATAGTAAGTCTCAAGGCCCTTACTCTGAATTATTTGAAAAAGGTGTTAAACCAATTTTGGAAAAACAAGGCTATACCTTTAAAGGTGTAGATATGTCTGACTTGGTACAAGCGGACCAAGTGTTGAGTGATGGTGAAGTAGATTTCAACGTTGAACAACATACAGCATACATGAAAAACTTCAACGAAAAACAAAATGGTCATCTTGTAGCGTTGACTCCAATTCCAACAGTGCCAGCAGGTATCTTTAGCGGTTCTAAAACCTCTTTAGACCAAGTGGCAGATGGTGATACTATTGCAGTACCAAATGATGCATCTAACATGGCTCGTGCCTATGCATTGTTGCAAAAAATCGGTTGGATTAAACTTGATCCTAACAAAGATTTAGCAACAGTAACACAAGCTGATATCATTGAAAATCCTAAACATCTTAAATTTACAGAAATGAAATCTCTTACAATTCCTTCTGTACGTACTGATTTCGACTATATTGTTATTACCGGTGCTATCATTTATAATGCAAAAATTGATCCTAAATCCGCATTGGCAAATGAAGACGTATTGCCACAATGGTTGTTACAAGTTGTAGTTAATGAAAAAAATAAAGATGCACAATGGGCAAAAGACATTGTAGCAGCTTACCATTCTCAAGAATTCAAAGACTACATGGAAAAAAATAACAACGGCCTATGGTTCGTACCAAAAGGTGAATAGAATATAATAATGTGATATATAGGCACGAACAGCTATATAGGAAATAAAAGAACCCCTATTAAGTTTTTACTTAGTAGGGGTTCTATTTATATGAGATAACATGAGGATATTATTGGCTGATACAAGGGAGGGACCTTTGGTAGATTGACTTATACTGTCATGCCCGCCGCATAGTTTTCATAGAGTTCTTTATAGTGACCACCGCGCTGTATCAGTTCTTGGTGTGTCCCTTGTTCTACAATGGTGCCATTTTCAACTACTAGTAGGAAGTCTGCGTTTTTGATTGTAGACAAGCGATGGGCGATAACGATACTAGTTCGACCTTTGAGAAGGGTGTTCATGGCTTTTTGAACCTCCACCTCGGTGCGGGTATCTACGTTAGCCGTTGCTTCGTCGAGGATAAGAATACTAGGGTCTGCCAAGAAGGCACGAGCGATGGTAATCAATTGGCGTTGACCTTGAGATAGGTCATCACCACCTTGTTTGAGCACTGTATCATAACCATTTGGCAAGGTACGGATAAAGTGATCTGCCATGGCTAGCTTTGCTACATATTCGATTTCCTGACGAGTAGCATTTGGCTTACCGTAGCCGATGTTATCAGCAATAGTGCCTGTGAAAATCCATGCATCTTGCAATACCATGCCTACCGTATTATGTAAGCTTTCACGAGATACATCACGAATGTCGATACCATCAATGGTGATACGGCCTTTCATAATATCGTAAAAGCGCATGATGAGGTTCACCAAGGTTGATTTACCAGCACCTGTAGGGCCTACAATGGCTACCATGGATCCACCAGGGATGTGGATGTTGATATCCTTCATAAACACATTGGACGGCGTATAGCCAAAATCAACCTGTTCAAAGTCGATAGTGCCTGTATGCGTTATAGGATTCGAGGTATTAGCCATTATAGAGGAATCCGAGCCAAGCGTATCTGTGTTAATAGGGGATTTACTATTAGATAACACAAGTTTTCCATTATCGATTTCAGATGGCGTATCTATGACCTCATAAATACGTCCTAAAGCGGCGGCAGTTTCTTGAAATTTTGTCATAATGTAGGAACTACGAGAGAGTGGATCCGATACTTGTCCTACATAGAGGAAGAAGGCCTGGATATCACCGATAGAAATAGCACCACGCAACACCATGAGGCCCCCTTGAATAGCGACGAGGCAATAGGTGAATTGATTTAGAAATTTTACAAGAGGTTCTACAAGCTGACTCGTAAAAGCAGCATTTCGCATACTTTTAAATAGATTTTCGTTCAGCACCTGTACTTGATTCGTCGTAGTATCTTCCAGGCCAAAGGTTTGAATGATTGGTTTTCCTACAACGATTTCTTCAATGCCACTATTGAAAGTGCCTAAGGCATTCTGATTTCTAAGGTACACGCGGCGCGCTCGTTTAGATAGCCACGTTAAGCATACGATGCCGACCAGTATAATACCGATAATGGAGGCCCCTAATATAGGGCTAATCCAAAGCATCATAGCAGTAGCACCAATAATGCCGATAATGGCGGATACGAGGCCTGGTACACCTCTACCGATTGTTTCTGCTACAGTATCTAAATCAGACGTAAGGCGGCTTAATAAATCGCCCCGCTGGTGATCGTGAAAGTACTCGATAGGCAATGAGTATAAATGAGTACTCATGCGTGTACGTAAAGCGAGTACTGTCTTTGAACCGATAGAGGCCATCACGTATTCCCCAAAGTAGGTGAATAAGGCATGCCCACTATAGATGGCAATAAGCCAGAGGATGATTGTATCAATAGAGGTAAAGATAGTATTGATATCTTGATCTGTTTGTAATCCACTAACAATAGCATCTACCACTTTACCAAGTAACACTGGAGCGGAGACCTCAAATATAGCCGCAGTAATAAGTGCTAAGATGAGGAGCGCAAGCCAGCCCCATTGGCTTTTAGATTCGATTAGGAAACGACGTAATGGGCTCATGCTGTCACCTCCTGAGATGCTAAAATCTGTTGATATACAGTAGAGGTAGTCGCTAGCTCATTATGTGTGCCATATCCTGCAACTTGACCTCTGTTGATGATTAGAATATGGTCTGCTTTTTTGGCGGCGCTTACCTTTTGCTCCACAGAAATGAGGGCTGGTCGATTGTCCTTTTGTAATTCCTCTTGTAGTGCTGTACGAACAGCACGCTCTGTAGTGCCGTCTAGGGCGGAAAAGCTATCGTCGAATATGAATAAATCAGGTTTACGCACTAAGGCTCTTGCCATGGCAAGGCGTTGCCGTTGACCACCTGATAGATTGGTACCACCTTGGGAAACCATATACTGGTAACCACCTTCTAGACGATTGATAAACTCATCTGCCTTAGCCAAGTGGCATGCATTTTCTACATCTTCTACTGACAGTACTTGTCCTGATGCGGCTCCATATCGAACGTTCATATCGATAGTTCCGGTAAACAAATAAGCCTTTTGCGGTACATATCCAATATGAGCGCGCAAGTCATCTACATTCCACTCATAGATGGATTTACCTTTAAAGAGAATATCTCCAGATTCAATAGCGAAGAGGCGAGGGATAAGGTTGGTGATTGTACTTTTTCCGGAACCGATATCGCCCATAATCGCTAAAGTTTCGCCATGATATACCGTAAAGGAGATATTTTCAAGTGCAGGGGACTCAGCATTATCGTAACGGAAGGTAACGTTGCGAAATTCCAAAAGTGGTGTATTATCGGTTGCGGTTGCGGTTGCGGTTGCGGTTGCGGTTGCGGTTGCGGTTGCGGTTGCGGTTTCTGTTCCTGTAGAGGTTTGGTAGCTTCCTTGATTAGTAGAATGCTTAGTAGATTGAGACATTGAATTTGTAATACTACTAGCATATGGTTCAGGGAAAGTATCTGTATTTTCGTGTTCTAACAACTCACGAATACGAGCATAGCACACGATAGCTTCCGGGATGTCGATGATTACGAATATGGCCATGAGCATGCTCAATAGGATGAGGTTTGCATACTCGATAACAGCCATGATATCACCAACTTGTAGGGAGCCCATGCTGACATTGTAGCCGCCGAACCAGAGAATAGCTACGGTACTCATATTAAATAGAATGAGTATCGTCGGTAAACCGATGGCAAAGGTTTGGCGCAGTTTTTTGTTCAGTCGGGCGGACTCTGTAAAAATAACAATTTCCTTGTCGTTTTCGTAGGTTCTCCTGTTGAAAGCTCTGATAACAGGCATACCTACGATATGATCTCGGACTAGATCAGTAATATCATCTAGCTTTAATTGTATAGCTTTGATAATTGGCAAGGCGCGACTTTCAATAAAGATAATGGTAAGTATCATGCAAGCCATAACGGCAAGGATGACGAGACCTAGTTGCCAGCTCTTATAGAAGGTAAGTCCTAGACCGACGCAAATCATGAGTGGCATAGGGAGGATCATATTTAAACCTTCTCCGAGAACAGATTGAATTTTTTCTACGTCCCTGCTTGTGCGCATCAATATAGTGCCGGTACCAAAGTGCGTAAAGTCACGGAGTGAAAAGCATTGTAATGCTTTTACTAGATCGTCACGCAATACCTTGCCTACAGATGCTGAGATATGAGCACTCATAGCAACGCCTAGAATAGCGGATAGGACGGTTAGTAGTGCCACAACAAGCATGTTTATGCTAGAGCTGGTAATCATCTCTAGGTCGCCTTTGAGGACACCATCATTGATGATGGTTGCCGTTAATGTTGGTATATATAATGTGCCTGCCACGGTGAGTAAGGAAAGAAGCGATACTATGGCAGCAGGAAACCATAAGGGTTTTATATAATGCATAAATGGTTTCATGTGAATCCTTTTGATAAATCAATAATTTTTGATATTTATATTATATTGCATAAAATTAAAATTATCTAGTAGGATGAAATTTATTACTAAAAGTTTATTATCAATTAATAAGTGTTATGATTAAGTTTATATCATCTTATTAAAATTTTTGATATACTAAATAAGCATTTTTTTGTAATTTTTGTTTTGAAGTAGTAAGGAGAGTTTCTAATGAAGTTGAATTGGAAATTATTCGCACCGCTTGTAGTAGCTATTATTGTATGGCTCATCGGTGCTCCTGAAGGCCTTAGCGCAAATTCTTGGATTTACGTAAGTATTTTCGCGGGCCTCGTGGTAGGTTTGATTTTAGAACCAATGCCACCAGCTTTTATCGGTATCATTGCAGTTACCGTATCTATGTTGTTTAAAGTAGGTCCTGCTCCTGTTGTAGATAAAGCAACTGGTGTAGCAAAGGCGATTACTGATGCACAAGCTATCAGTTGGGGCCTCAGTGGTTTCTCTAATGCCATCGTTTGGTTGATCTTTGCAGCCTTCATGATTGGTATTGGCTATGAAAACTCCGGTCTTGGCCGTCGTATTGCCTTGTTCTTGGTAGCAAAGCTTGGTAAGTCCTCTTTAGGTCTTGGTTATGCCATTGCTATTACTGACCTTGTGTTGGCTCCATTTATTCCAAGTAATGCGGCTCGTTCCGGTGGTACGATTTATCCAATCGTATCTAGTATTTGCCCAATGTTCGATTCCTATCCAGATAAGAACCCTCGCAAAATTGGTTCCTATTTGAACTGGGTAGCTTTGGCAACTACATGTGTATCTAGCTCCATCTTCTTGACTGGTGCAGCGCCAAACCCATTGGCTCTTGAATTATCTGCTAAAGCTGGTATCGTAGCAGCTAACTGGGGCACATGGTTCCTAGCATTCTTGCCAGTAGGTCTTATTTTGTTCATCATCACACCATTATTGACCTATGTATTCTGCAAACCAGAGGTAAAAGGTTCCCCTGAAATTGCAGCATGGGCAAAAGATGAATACAAGAAATTGGGTTCCATGACACGTAGTGAAATCTTCATGGCCTTGATTTCTGTATTGGCTCTTGTATTGTGGATTGGTGCTTCTACATTCAAAGTAAACCCAACTACAACGGCTTTAATTGTTATTATCTTGATGATTTTCACTAAGATTATGACATGGCAAGACTTCCTTGCTAACAAACCAGCATGGAACGTTTTGACTTGGTTCGCTACACTCGTACCAATGGCTGCTGGCCTTAAAAACGTAGGCTTCTTAGACTGGCTTGCTAAATCTGCAGGTGGTTCTTTAGTTTCTTTAGATCCTACAATGGCAGTTCTTGGTTTATTGTTAGCATTCTGCTTGCTTCGTTACTTCTTTGCTTCCGGCACTGCTTATGTAACAGCTATGGTAGGCTTGTTTGCAACTCTAATTCTTCAAATTCCTGGTGTTGATCCAGCTCAAGTTATGTTAATTCTTTTAGTACCAATGGGTATCATGGGTATCCTTACACCATATGGTACAGGTCACAGCCCAATCTGGTTTGCTAGTGGCTACAACAAAGGTCCTGAATTCTGGAAATTAGGTGCTATCTTTGGTATTATCTACCTTGCAATCTTTATCGTGGTGGGTATTCCATGGATTCAGTTCGTAATGCCACTTTTAGGATAAAGTGCTCCGCCGCATTGTATCTCCTTGCGCTCCATTCGCTGCAAGTCGCTTAGTAGATACAATGCGGCTTCTTTTTATCCTGAAATGGCAAAACTCACTTCAGAGGGCAAGTCGCTGGATAGACATATGGCGGCTTCTTCTATCTTAAAATGGCATAGCTCACTTCAAGTTAGAATTTTGTGTTTAACTGGATTTTTGATAAACTAGTACCAGGTAATCGAGCACGTCTATATTTTGTAGAGGCTTAGTTTTACTATATGAGGTAAGTACCTCTTAAAAATCTATATTGTATAGTAGGAGGTTCTTATGTCTACCAAATCTATTACGGGCACAGGCCTATTGTTGGCCGTAGCCTTATTAGCGCAAAGCTTGCGCCTTATTTTCCCATTTATTCCTAACCAGGTGAGTATGTTCCTTATCGGTTCCATCACGTCTGCTACGTTTGTACTAGCCACATGGCGCTATGGCTGGAAAAATGGTCTCGTTATTGCCTGGATTGCACCAGTAGTGGCACACTTACAAGGCATGTTGCCATTGCCACCGTTTATTTTGATTACGGCCCTTGGCACGACTGCCTATGTATTTGTAGCGCACTGGTTACAACATAAACCTAAGACATTACTTATCGTTGTGGCGGCTTTAGTGAAAGCAGGTGTTCTATTCGGCGGATATTCCTTGTTCTTTTCTCTATTCCAATTTCCACCGAAGATTGTAAATACCATGTTGTTTGTGTCTAGTTGGCCACAGCTGGTAACATCTTCTTTGGGGATTATCTTGGCATTGCTTATTACAAAACGAACAAAAAATTAGGATAACTTAACCTGAGGTTATGGCAAGCCATTCAAAATAGATATGACTTTTTAGGGGCACTCATAGCGTATGAGTGCCCATTTTTGTTGACCTTAGTCATTGTCTACTTTTATAATTAATATATTGTATACAAATATGAGGAGTTGAATGGAATGAAATTTAATACAAAATGCGTTCATGGCAGCGGTAGACCAGATAGCACTGGTGCAATTTCCCCTGCAATTTATATGTCTAGTACATTTTCCCATCCAAAGTTGGGTGATACAACAGGATATCAATATACACGTGAGTCTAATCCAACACGGGATCGTTTGGAACAATTGATTGCAGGTCTTGAAGATGGTAAGGATGCATTGGCATTCTCTTCCGGCATGGCCGCAGTGGACGCTGTATTCCATCTATTCTCCCCTGGGGATCACATCATTTTAGGTGATGATTTGTATGGTGGCTCTATCCGCATGTTCACAAATATTTACGAACAAAACGGCATTGAGTTCACCTATGTTGGTACATCCAATCTTGATGCGGTGAAAGCAGCTTTCAAACCAAATACAAAGGCTGTTTATATTGAGACACCAACAAATCCGATGATGGAGATTACTGATATTCGTGCCTTGTGTACCTTAGCTCATGACCGCAATGCACTAGTCATTATCGACAATACATTCTTGAGCCCTTATTTCCAAAAACCATTGAACTTAGGTGCCGATATTGTCGTTCATAGTGGTACTAAATTCATCGGTGGTCATCATGACGTTATTTCTGGTTTCACCATTGTAAATGATGATGAATTGGCTGCGAAGTTGCGATTAACTTATAAAACGGTAGGTGCTTGCTTATCCGCTATGGATAGCTGGCTCGTTATCCGCGGTGTAAAAACATTGGCACTTCGCATGGAGCAACACCAAAAGAATGCCATTGCCCTTGCTGAATGGCTTAAAAAACAACCTAAAGTTACAAAAGTGTTGTTCCCAGGCCTTCCTGAACATCCAGGTTATGAAATCAATAAAGCCCAAACTACAGGCTTTGGTGGCATGTTGTCCTTCGAAGTAGATAGCGAAGAAACAGCTAAACAAATCTTAGAAGGTATTAAACTTATTCAATTTGCTGAAAGTCTTGGTGGTACTGAGTCCTTGTTGACATATCCTGTAACGCAAACTCATCCAGATTTAAAACCGGAAGATGCAGAGCGTAAAGGTATTACACGTCGCTTATTGCGCTTATCTGTAGGTATTGAAGATACAGACGACTTGATTGCAGACTTGGAACAAGCTTTCAATAAATAAAGGAGTTCCTATGGGACAATATAATTTTGATCAAATTTTAGATAGAACTCACACAAAATCTTTGAAATACGATTTTGCTGTGAAGCGCGGTAAACCAGCGGACGTATTGCCGTTCTGGGTGGCGGACATGGACTTTGAGGTGCCACCTGAGTTGAAGCAAATTTTGCTAGATCGCGTAAACCATGGTGTATTTGGTTATACAGAATCCGATGATGAATACTTTAAAGTATTACAAAACTGGTTTACTACGCGCTTTAACTGGACACCAGACCGAAAATGGCTAGTTAAAACACCTGGTATCGTCTTTGCCTTGGCCATGGCGGTTCGCGCTTTCACCAATGAAGGGGAAGGCGTGCTTATCAATCAACCGGTATACTATCCATTTAGTATGGTTATCGATGATAATGATCGCCGCCTTATCAATGTGCCATTAATCAAAGGGGAAGACAAATATACCATCGATTTTGAAGGTATCGAGCGTGCTATCGTGGAGGAAAATGTAACATTATTCCTCTTGTGCAATCCGCATAATCCTGTAGGTCGCGTGTGGACTGAGGATGAGTTAAAACGTCTTGGCGACATTTGTATTAAACATAACGTACTCATCGTAAGCGATGAAATCCACGCTGACTTTGTTTGGAAAGGACATACTCATAAGGTCTTTGCTGACCTAGGTGAAAGCTATGCAGAGCATTGCATCGTATGTACTGCACCGAGCAAGACCTTCAATATTGCAGGTTTACAAGTAAGTAATATTTTCATTCCTAATGATTCATTACGTCGTCGTTTTATTAAAGAAATTGATCGTGCTGGCTATAGCCAGTTAAATACGATGGGCATCGTTGGTTGTGAAGGGGCCTACAAAGTTGGGGCACCTTGGCTCGACGAGTTAAAAGAATACATTCAAGATAATATTCAATTCACCATCGACTATGTAGCAAAATATATGCCGAAAATTCACGTATATCGTCCAGAAGGGACGTATCTCATGTGGCTAGATTGCTCTAAGTTGCCATTAAGCCCTAAGGAACGTGATGAATGGATTATCAATGAAGCTAAATTGTGGCTCGATACGGGATCCATGTTTGGCGTCGATGGAGAAGACTTTGAACGTATTAATGTCGCTTGCCCTCGTAAGGTATTAGAAGAAGGGCTCGAAGCTTGGCGACGTGCTTACGAGGCTAAAGGCTTTTAATTAGATTAGTTAAATTGTTTCGATTAGGTTATCAAATTGTAGAATATATAGAGGTGAGAATATGCCTATTAAAGTAATAAAAAATTTACCGGCCATTACGAAATTAGCTCAAGAGAATATTTTCGTGATGGATACAGAACGGGCGGAAAATCAACAAATCCGACCTTTGCAAATATTGCTAGTCAATTTGATGCCTACTAAAGAAGTTACTGAAACTCAAATCTTACGTGCTCTCAGTAATAGTCCATTGCAAGTGAATTTAACATTATTGCATACTGCATCTCGCAAGGCTAAAAATACAGATGAACAATATTTAGAAACGTTTTACCGTACCTTTGATGAAGTGAAAGATGAGTTCTTTGATGGCATGATTATCACTGGAGCTCCTGTAGAATTAATGCCCTTTGAAGAGGTAGACTATTGGTCTGAATTGGTAGAGATTATGGATTGGGGCGAAGAGCATGTATACTCTACGTTCTATATCTGCTGGGGTGCTCAAGCTGGTTTGTATCACCACTTTGGTATAAATAAATCCATTATGGATGAGAAGTTATTCGGCGTGTACGAACATGATATTTACAATGATCGTCCAGTATTATTACGTGGTTTTGATGAGAAATTCTGGATGCCACACTCCCGTCATAC
>JAWERH010000004.1:0-21480 GCA_032482215.1 Veillonella sp.
AGTAGCATCCCACGTAGTGTCAGTTCCGGCAGATGAAGGTCATGGCTCATAAAGTCATGTTTCATAAGTACTTACCTCCTCTGTGAAACTAGAGCTTACGACATATAATAAGCTACTTCCATTTTATCGTGTTAAAGCGCTGATTTCAATATATATGCGATATTTATAATGTATACATGTTTCATTAGACCATTAACTATGTAGAAAAAGGCAACAGTCCAAAAGCCTCCAAAGCCACCTACCCCGCTACGCGGGGCCGCTAAGTCGTTTTTGGACTGTCGCCTTTTCCCTCTCAAATTAGCCCTCTATGAAACATGTATGCAAATTAAATATAAATCATCGCATATATATTGGGAGAGGAGAAAAGGTGTATATGCACAAATCGCATATACACCTTTCCTCTATATGAAAATAGAAATCATTATCTTTTATTCTGTACAAATATACAGGATTTTATATAATTAAATTACCGACGATAAAGTCGGCATGTCTTTTAAGGAATTTACGGACCTCAAACGCAACGCTCGTTCAATAATTTCAAGATCGGTGACCACCGCATCCCTATTGAACAAATCAAAGCGCTTGCGCTTGTAAAAAAAGCATGTGCTTTAACCAATGCAAAATGTGGCGCAGTAACTGAGGAAAAAGCGAAACTCATTGCTCAAGTAGTAGATGAAATCGTGGACGGAAAATGGGATGATGAATTCCCATTGACTGTATTCCAAACAGGTTCTGGCACCCAAACTAACATGAATGTGAACGAGGTAATCGCTCACCGGGCTAAACAGTTAGATGAAAGCAACCCGCTTCATCCTAACGACGATGTAAACCGCGGCCAAAGTACAAACGATACATTCCCTACGGCAATGCATATCTGTGCGTACTTTGAAATTACAAAACGCGTAATTCCTGCATTGGACGGCCTTATCCAATCCTTCGAAAAATTGCAAGAAAAAGGTAAAGGCTTGCAAAAAGTTGGTCGTACGCATTTACAAGATGCTACTTTCATCATGGTAGACCAAGAAATCAGCGCCTTTGTAGAAGGCCTAAAAACTGCCAAAACTATGCTTGTCCAAAACGCTGACCACCTACTCGACGTAGCCCTCGGCGGCACTGCCGTTGGTACTGGTGTAAACACACCTAAAGGCTATCTAGACGTTATGGAAACTGTATTACCAGAGGTAACAGGTGCTCCATTCCGCGTTAAGAACAACAAATTCCAAGGCCTATCTTTGAAAGATGCTTTCATGATGGCTCACGGTGCACTCAATACATTAGCTACTACACTATTCAAAATTGCTAACGACGTCCGTTTCTTAGGCTCTGGCCCTCGCTGCGGCTATGGCGAATGGCATCTTCCTGAAAACGAACCGGGCTCCTCCATCATGCCAGGCAAGGTAAATCCTACACAATGTGAAGCCTTGGCCATGGTATGCGCCCAAGTATTCGGTCATAATACGACTATGACACTCTGTGCAGGCAGCGGTGCGTTCCAATTGAACGTGTACATGCCTATCATGATCTATGATTTTGTTGAAAGCTGTCGCCTCCTCTCAGATGCTATGAACTCTTTCACAACACACTGCATCGACGGCGTAGAATTTGTGCCGGAAAAACTCAACTTCTTCGTAGAACAATCCCTCATGATTGCTACATCCTTAACACCATATATCGGCTACGACAAGAGTGCTAAGGTTGTAAAAGAAGCATACAAACGCGGTTGTTCTATCAAAGAAATCATCTTGGAAGAAAAACTCATGACTGAAGACGAATTTGCTGAAGCAGTTCGCATGAAATAAAATCTCTCTCATCTCTATGACATATCTGTAACATCCTCTCATACCTCAAATGAACGGAAAATAAAAGGACGTAATAGTCTTGAAATCTTCAATAATACTTATTACTGAAGAATAGACTATTACGTCCTTTTTGTTTTATATGTCTTATAGCAATATTTAATTTAAACTAATGAAATTCTATAATAATGTACCTTTAAAAGCATCATTTTAAGCATAAAATATACTCCAATCAAAAAAATGCCTTATGCTATCCGCATTCATTATAATGATTTAAATATAATTCTATCCTCTTCACTAATTTGGCTCAGATCATCTTTTATAGATATAGATTTACCATAAATACGTTTTAAGTTATTAATGCTATCAATATCCTCTATTATACTAGCAGTATCATAAAATGAGTAATTGGGTATCTTTAAAATATCTGTACCTATTGGTGTTAATAAAACCCTAGTATAACCCGATTCCCCTTTTACATATAAATATGGAAATACCACCTTATGAGAAATTTTAGAAAATTCCAATCTAGTTTTATATGTGCTATCCTCTAGCATTCCACCAAACACAATTCGATAACGACCAAAACTATAAGAATCTACTAGTTCGGTATGTATCCCATAAAAATTTAAATAAATTATACTAAGTCCCACTAAAAAACATATGGCTAATATTTTATATATTGGAATCCTTATGTTATTCATTATATCTTACCTCATCTGTCTTAAACCCTAATACGATATAGTATCGGAACTTTTATTTATAAATTATGACTTCAATACATACTTAATAAAAAGAAAACCTAAAACATAAAATATTACTACACCAAGATATACATATGGTAATGAGCTTAGCAATTCATCAATTGGAATACCATTTAAAAGACGATATAAAATCTGAACTATAGGAAATAAAATAGCTACGATTATAATACTATAAAATAAAAACTTAAAAACACTTTTCACATTACTACTCCCACAAAACAAAAAACTCTATATAAATACTCTTTTATACTCCACTTTTTACTTCTCTAATATCTCATAAATTTTATAGCTATTAATACCATAAAAAATACAATTAGAAAAACATATTTCATATTAAATAGATTATTAATCTCTTTAAATCCATTTTTCTTAAATGCTTGTATTAACAGCTTTACTTGTTTACGACTTAATATATATAAAATTATATGCAATACTATCCCCGCTAGTATTGCTGCTTTTAGATTTCCTTCGTATCCACCAGTTATCATTGAGCAGATAAAAGCTATATCCATAAGAATAATTGGAATAGTACATATAATAACTCTGTAGATAAAAAATTTGCTATACATTAATCTACACCTATAAAATAGCCCTACAATATCAATGTTTCAATCTAATCAATCATTCAATTACATATCATCCACAATAATATAGCTGTTATGAAATATAAATAATACCGAAAAACCTTTGCATTAGAATAGCTTTTTGAGGATTTAAGTTTAAATGTTGCAATGATCTCAACAATAACTAAGATACCCATATTTACATAGAGTAAACTAAGATAATCAACTAAATCGGGAATAAAAAATGTCTGCACTATAAGAAAGAGGCTGATTGGAACCCCTAAACCTAAGAAAAGACCATATAGATTAGGGGATTTCAACTCCATATCACTTTTTAAAATATAGAGTCTAAACAACCTATATAAATAATAAGCCAAAAGACCTACAGGTAATCCGATTTTATAAATAGACAACGGAATCATTTATTAATACACTCTCTTCTTTAAGCAACACAACTAAAAATTTTAACTCTAATATATCACAATTATTATATAAGTTCATATAATAAAAAGAGGCATTGTATCTAAAATACAATGCCTCTTTTTATTTGTAACCTATGTTTTTCTAATATCTCACAAGTTTTATAGTCATTAACATGATCAAAGATATGATAAAAACCATCTGTTTCGTACTTAGCAGTTCATAGGTCTCGTTAAATGTATTATTCTCAAATGCTTGTATTATCAGTATTTCTTGCTTACTGAATTCTAGGTATATATCTAAATGGCATCCAATTGCCACTAGTATTGCTATTTTGAGATATCCCTTATATATATCCGCTGTCATTTCGTAGATTAAAGAGATATCAAATAGCATGAGCACAATAATACATATAAGGATTTTATAGATAAAGGATTTACTATACATGATTGTATCCCTATAATGAGCTCACTTTTATTCTAAGGAGCTCACCTTTACTTCTAAGCTACTCCGTCAAAGAATGTAATGACTGTAATTTCTCGTGGGCAGTTGATACGGATTGGGAACCAATGACCTGAGCCGTTATTAACATAGCACACGCTTTGTTCTTCTACGTAGCGACCTTTTGTATATGGTGTGCCTGTTGGTACCAACGGCATGCCCATGAAGACGATTTGACCACCGTGAGTATGACCAGAGAGGGTCAACGGAATTTTACGTTCAATGGCTTCTTCAAAGAATTCAGGGTGATGTGCCAATAGGATAACAAAGGCGTAGTCAGGAATACCAGATAAAGCCTTATCGATCATAGCTTCACGTTTTTCTTTTTCCCGATCATTGTCATACGCAACACCAGCAATGTATACAGGTTGCTTACCACCCATAATTTGAATATTGCTATTCACAAGGATGTTCATCGGTGTATTGTGTTTCAATTCGTCTAGTACCTTATTCACATCGTGATGGTACTCATGATTGCCCAAGATGAAATCGACACCGTCTGGAATTTGTTTTGCAAAGGTTGTCAGTCTTTCACAGACTTGTGGTAACCAAGCGATTTTATCGATTAAATCACCAGTGATGACAACGCGATTAGGCTTCTCTACAAGGGCTAGCTTTAAAATTTCATCAAGGTCATCTAAATCGATGCTTGGCCCAACGTGGATATCACTGAGTTGGACGATTTTATAGTCCTTTAAGCCAGGTGGTAAGTTCGTATACCCAAAGCTTTCATGAGTGACCTCAATCTCATGTTGCCCTACATAGGCTGCATAGCTAGAACCACCGATTGTTGCTAACGGCACCACTGTTGCTGCCGTTCTAAAGAAAGCACGACGGCCTGTTCTATTTTCCTCTGGCGTTTTGCTCCAAATCTTATTAACCGCCCAGTATAACAAGCTGAGAACGATGAATACAGGAATAGCCAAGAATAAGCCAAAGAGAAAACCGTAGCTTTCAGTACGGAACATATTCATCAACGGATAATACATCGTTCCATATAGATCTACTTGATTAAGTATATAGTATCGGATTGCGGCGAACCACGCACCGATAATGATTATATAGCCCACCCAGGCAGGCCATTTCTTTTTAGGCTTCCACAAGTTGAGAAATAGAGCCCAAAATCCTACCAATCCTATTACGAGGATAGCAGAAAAAATGATATTAAATAGAATTCTCATTCATTGCTCCTACAAATTATTTTGCAATCTCCGTCAATTTACCATGAGGACCTGCCCAAGCATAATCGGCGAACTCATCGCGCTTGATGAGCATCCAGTCCTTTGGCAATTGCTTTTGGATATCTCCGATCCTTATATTCTTAGCATCTCCTACGTACGTTAAATCGCCGCGGAATGCTTTCATGAACCATTTTCGATGAGAGAAAATATGTGTTATCTCTTTTACTAATACTGGTTGCAAGGACAGTTCAAAACCTAGGTCCTTAACTAACTCCTCAAGGCCTTGTTCCCCTTCGCCAAAGGCAGATACCATTTCCACAGATGGGAATTCCCACATGGACCGTAACAGTCCACGGTTAGGACGTTTGTGCAATAGATAATAGTCTTCGTATTGCAAGATCCCCACAAATAGAGGCACCTCTACTACCTTTGTTTTCTTGATACGTACTGGTAGTTTATCAGTATCTTTATGTTGGTATGCTTCGCACATGTTTACAATAGGACATTCTCCACAGCGTGGAGTTTTTGGAATGCACACGGCAGAGCCAAAGTCCATCAAGGCTTGGTTAAAGTCGCCAGGTCGATCGTGAGGCAATGTTTCCTCTACGATAGCAGTTATGGCCTTCTTGCCTTTCATGCTCAAAATATCGTCAAAGATGCGATATAAACGAGCATAGATGCGCAGTACATTGCCATCTACAGCCACCTCTGGTTCGTTGTACGCCATGGATAGAACAGCCCCAGCCGTATATGACCCTACCCCCTTCAAGGACTCCATAGTCTTGCGATCATGAGGCACGATACCACCGTAGTTTTCCACGACGTCCTTTACACCAAGGCGCAAGTTACGAGCCCGGCTATAATAGCCAAGCCCTTGCCAAGCGTGAACTACCTCATCTTCAGACGCCTTTGCCAAATCTTCTAAGGTTGGAAATAGTCGCATCCAGTTATCATAATAAGGCTTCATCGCCTCAATGCGGGTCTGTTGGCTCATCACCTCGGAAACCCAAACCTTATAAGGGTCTCCACAATCACGCCACGGCAAATCCCGCTTATTCACATCATACCACGCTAATAGCTGTGGCACCCACTTGGGGCTCTTTTTATCAGTCATATTACCTCAATATATTATAAATTTATTTACATTAGCTAATATATTCAATATCAATAAATTAACCATTAATATAGAGATCAATGCGCGCCAAGTGTTCACTTTCAAGAACGGTATCAACGGTGGTTAAATCCATTTTATCTACAGAGCTATTGTCTCGACCAAATACGATAGGTCCTTTTAATTTCTTACCTTCTAGCAGCATCGGCAACCATTGGCGATCACCATCCCACATGCGCTCGTAGGGAATTTCGTCTACTGTCAGCCAATGAGGCTCCATTTCGTCCGTTTCCTCTACATGGCCTGTGAAAGTACGCAAAAAATACACATAACCGACATGTGTTATGCTTTCATCAAAAGGAAATTGAAAGTCAAAAGCCGCTACACATTCTAAATCTTCTGGGCGACCATGAAGGCCAGATTCCTCAAACAACTCACGGATGGCGCAGTCTCGGAAGCTTTCACCAGCCTCGAGTTTACCACCGAATCCATTATATTTATCAGCCCCGAAACCACGTTTTTTACGACCTAGCAATATACGATTTTGTTCATCAATAGGAAATACAAGCGTCGTCGGTTTCATAGAGCCTCCTTAATCATTTATATAATACCCTATTATTATACCATTATTTCATGTACGAATGGGCTAATTATGGTATGATTAAGAGTATAGATTTTCTTACGAGGAAGGAGGCACATGATGAATAAACCACTACGATTTAACATCGCACTAGGGCGTACTAAGCCTGTTAATATTCGGAACGAAGAAGTGCGCTGCCCCTTCTGTGATCGTTCAAAATTAACGGATATCCTAGATACATCGGGTCATATCATTTGGCTCATGAACAAATATCCTGTACTAGATAAAACATGGCCCACGGTTATTATCGAAACAGAAACGGATGAAGGTGAATTTTCCACCTTACCGGCTGATGAAGCAGCCCGTATTCTCCAATTCGGCCTTGATAAATGGCGTGAAACACGAGAACGTAAAGAGTTCAAATCCGTATTATTCTTTAAAAACCATGGTTATATGTCCGGTGGTTCCATTCGTCATCCTCACAGCCAAATCATAGGCCTTGAAGATTACGATTACCACGAAGATATTACAGCTCAAAATATGGAAGGCTGGCTCTTACACGAGGATCAAGATGTGCGCATCACCTTGTCCACGCAGCCCATCATTGGCTTTTTTGAGTACAATATACGCTTTAAACCAGATGCACCTGTGCGCTCCGTAGCGCTAAGATTACAGCAAGTATTGCGTTATGTATTGCGCAGCATCGCCAATTATAGCCAGTCCTATAACTATTTTGTATATAATCTTGAGGACGGCTACGACTATATCAAGGTTGTGGCCCGTTATGTAACAACACCACTCTATGTGGGCTACAAAATTCCTCAAACTTGCGACGAAGAGCGGGCTGCAAAAATCATCCAAGACATTGCGCCGTACTTCCACGCTTCAAAATAGTTTTGCTTATACATATTGTATCTAAATAATTTTGATATATTTGAAAGGATGTTTATGAAAGTATTTGCCATCGGCGATCTCCATCTATCTGGCAATCCTCCAACGAAGCCGATGGATATTTTTGGTCCCCATTGGGATAATCACTGGATCCGCATCAAAGAAGATTGGATGGCCCGTGTAACAGACGAAGATATAGTTTTTCTCGTAGGTGACATGAGTTGGGCCCTTCGACTAGATGAAGCAGCTTGCGATTTACAAGAAATTGCATCCATGCCGGGCAAGAAATATATGATCCGCGGCAACCACGATTACTGGTGGGCCTCTGCCAACAAGATGCGTAACCTCATGGGCGATGCGATCACCTTTTTACAAGGTCACGGTACAGCACAGATTATTCAAACAGAAGAAGGCCCTCGCATCATTGCTTTTGGTGGAACACGCGCCTACCTCTGTCCTGGAGACTCCCATTTCACTCCTGAAACAGACCAATCCATTTACGACAGAGAACTAATGCGCACCGAAGCAGCGCTGCAAGAAATGGATAAAGCTGTAGAAACACTAATGAAATCATTCAAATCAGAAATAAATGTAGATACTACAGACTCTGATAAAAACAATCTACCAACCATAGATATAAACAAGATACCAGTAACAAAAATCCTATTGTTACACTATCCTCCATTCAATGAATCAAATACGCCTTCTGGCTTTACGGATCTTATGGAGACATACAATGTAGATATGTGTATCTTTGGCCATTTACACGATCAAATATCCTTTAAACGTATTCCAAAGGAGTTTGGCTCCACAAAACTAGAGCTAGTATCTGCAGACTATCTAGACTTTAGACTAAAAGAAATTATGTAAGGAGAGACCATGAGTCGCATTCATAAAGAACATTTACAAGCGGGCTATATTTTTGGTGATACTATTAACCAAGAATATATTTACTTGCCCTCTGGTGAGGTAGGCACCGACCATCCGTTAGCAGTTCTGGAAACACCGACAAAGCGTGAAGATATCACCTTGGAAGAAGCAGTTCACATGATTGATACGCTGACGCTAAAACGCTGTAGCCACCCTACACTGGGGAAAAAATCATTTTAATAATATAACTAATGTAAAAGCACATTAATAGCAAAAGCGGGTAGATATCAATCTATCCGCTTTTTTATATAGACTTATACAGTTTTTAGATACTCTATAAAAGAATTATCCTAAGAAACCACCGTGTCCCATGCGAATGCAGTCTTCTTTAGTGATTTCATCATCAGCAACGAGTCGTGGCACGATTTCGTCAAAGGCTGTTGGTTTGCTGAACAATACGCCCCCTGGAACGCCAAGAATTGGTGTACCGTCCGCACAGTACGCAATGCAAACCATGGAACCCGGCAATACAGGTAAACCATAAGTTACTACGCGATCTGCATAGCGTTTAATGGCGCCCGGTGTTAAATCGTCAGGATCAACACTCATGCCGCCTGTACAGAAAATAATGTCGGCGCCAGCTTGTTTTACCTTGTCGATAGCCGCCACAATATCATCTGTATTGTCCGTTACGATTTCATGCGCTATTTTTGTGACGCCAAATTCAGCACAACGTTCTTCAATGATTGGTGTGAATGCATCTTTAATACGGCCTTCAAATACTTCGGAGCCAGTAGTAACGATACCCATTGTTTTGCGTACGAATGGTTTTACATTGAGTAAAGGATGACCATTAGCGATTTTCTTCGCATCCTCTACTTGTTGTTCCTCTAATAACAATGGAATACAACGCATGCCTGCTAATTTATCGCCTGCTTTCACAGGTGTATTGTTAAATCTCGTTACTATGGTAAGCTCGCCAATACTATTAATAGCATGTAAGCGATCTACATCAACTTTAAAGAGGCCGTCTACGTCTGCAATGGCTTCGATTTTGCCTTGCGCCATAGGTCCGTCATGCATATTTTCGCCACCTGCCATATTGTACAAGGCGCGTGCCACATCCTCTTCGTGTAAGAATCCTTCATCTTCAGGCTCCATCACAAAGATATGTTCTTTACCAAGGTCTAATAATTTTGGAATATCCTCTTCCGTAATAACATGGCCTCGGCGGAACGGTGTATCTTTCACCTCGCCGATAACAATACGTACTAAATCATGTATTAATGCATGCCCTACAGCATCTTGTGTTCTAATTGATTTCATTTCTTTCCCCTTTAATTCAAAATTTTATGTCATATATTGAATTCTAAATTCTATTCGAATATTAAATTCTAAATTCTGCTCAAATGTTAAATCATGAATTCTATACAATGTATGTTATAACAACAAAATGTATCTAATCCTATTCTGAATATCTTGCAAATTAGTATATAAATATCTTACGAATAAGACCTAAATAGTCTTATGTATTAATCATATAAAAATGGCTTTATATATGCTGTAACGCAAATCACCTTAAATTGCACAGAGAATGCGCGCAAGTAGTATCCCAATCCAGCAAAGGATTAAGCCACCTACAACTTGTACAAAGCCATAGAATAAAGCTTGTACATAGGACTCAGACATCATTAGTTGTAGCATTTCAAAAGCAAAGGTAGAGAAGGTTGTAAATGCACCTAGCCCACCTACAACGAGGAAAAATCTCGCCAACTGTGGTAAGTCTGGCTTTTGCATGTATAGCCCTAGTACAAGGCCAATAATGAGGCAACCGATAAGGTTTACTACGACCGTTCCATACGGAAAGGAACTCACCTTTGTCATAACCCATTCACCAAGAGCCATACGACATAACGCTCCAACGGCTCCACCGAGGGCAACTGCAATGTATTTTTCCATATTGCCTCCACTACTTACAGTACTATCCTACGACTTTCACAATGCGTGTAATTATCTGAAATAACCGATAATTATCTAGTTTTCTATATTAGTCAAATACTAACAGTCTCAGTATACTATATTTAGAGAGCAGGGAAAAGGAAGGAATCCCTATGAAATCTGCATCGACACCTCTAACTGAGCTACGAATCAACACCTATGAAGATCCGGTCTTACAGCATCAGTATGTTTGTTTAGGCCATAAAATTGCCCATATTCGCATATCTCTAAACATGTCTCAATATGAGCTAGCACACCACGTGGGCATTAGCCGCAGTTATTTAAGCAAGCTAGAATGTGGTACAGGCATATCTGGCATGTCCTTAGAGATTCTATTTAAAATCGCTGAAGCATTCCAAATTGACGTAGCGCAACTCGTAAGGCTGCGCATCGTAGATTATAAAAGCTGTAATGCGCATCTTTCATCACACTACAAACGATTAGAGTTTCTAAATCATACGAGGAACAGTACACCAGCTAAAGCCGAGCCAAAACTAAGTTAAATTAATCAAATACTCTAAAATCGATCCTACAGAAAAAGCCCCGCCAACGGCGGAGCCTTTCATATAGTATGCCCAATTAAAGGCATTATACTTCATTAAGTTTTTTATGTTGTACCTCAGCATTTGCTTTTTTGAAGATAAATGCATTATTAATGTGCTGACGCATAGCATTTTCTGCTGCCACTTCATCATGACGCTCAATAGCATCTACGATATGATCATGTTCATCGTCGCAATCATGTGTACGCACTGCATTGAAGGAGCTGATGTACATATCGCGATTAACGCGTTCACGGAAGCTCGCAAGGTATTCTACAACGCGTTCATTACCAGAGTAATGAGCGATCATTGTATGGAATCGACTGTTTACTTCAACACGTTCTGTAGCATCTTCAATTTCATGCATTTCTTTACAAATCTCACGTAATTCTTTAATTTGTTCGTCTGTAGCATGACGTGCACAAAGTCTTGCACCAAGGCCTTCCATTACTTCACGCACTTGATACAACGCAACGATTTCCTCTGGAGTATCGGACTTTACAGTAACGCCCTTCCAAGGAACAATCACTACGAGATTATCCTTCGCCAATTTGCGGAATGCTTCACGCACAGGTGTAGCACTCACTTGCAATTGCTCTGCAATTTTTACTTCGTTAAGCTTTTCTTGCGGCATCAATTCGCCTGTTAAGATAGCTGTTTTTAATGTCAAATAAACTTGTTCACTGAGCGGCAAGCGTTCAATGGAATCCACTGCGGATAATTTATATTTATCTTTCGAATCTTGTTTTCCCATTACTATCCCCTAATCTTATATCCCGTTATATCTTTCATACTTTCAAAGAACGGCTAAAATGAGTATAATATATTGTACGATATATTTTTTATTTTGAATAAATATGTCATATATGATTTAGTGCATATAATATAATTATAGAGCCCATATCTAAGACTGTCAATTTAACGATAGATAATAGCTATATCTCATTTTTGAAAGTAAGGAAGTTATATCATGAGCCGTTGTTTGGTAATCATAAACCCTGTATCGGGTGGCGGTGCGGCGCGCCGATATGCCCTCGATTTACAATGGAAATTGAGCACCTTATTCGAAACGATTGAGGTCAAATTCACCACCGGTGAAGGAGATGCTACACGTTTTGCTAAGGATGCTTGCGAACGCGGATTCGATGCTGTATTCTGCATGGGTGGTGACGGCACCGTAAATGAAACCGTAAACGGTATTGCCCAAGGGGGCTTCAAATCTACCTTTGGTTTTATACCAGTAGGTACTGTTAACGATATGTCTCGTGCCCTTGGCATTCACCAAAATCCAACACAAGCGATCAAACGTATTGATATCAATCAAACTCGTACCATTGATATCGGTCGTTGCAATGATAAATATTTCTGCAACAACATCGCAGCCGGTGTTATTCCAAAGGTAATCGAAGAGGTTACTCCAAAGGAAAAAAGTATTTTAGGCCCACTCGCCTACTTCTTGCGCGCCGGCCAAGCATTGTTCACAACGAAGGACTATACCTATCGCATCCAAACAGAGAACGATGATTTTATTTGTAAATCCCCGCTCGTGTTAGCATTGCTTACCAATGTAGTATCTAGCTTTGAACGCTTTATGCCAGAAGCCTCTGTAGACGATGGCTATATGCGTATCATCATTTTCAAGGAATATTTCATTCTCGATATTCTCAGCGTACTACCACTCATCATTAGTGGCGCCATTTATAACTCCCGTTATACAACAACGCTAACCGTTAAAAAAGCTCATATTGAACTATTATCTAATATCGGTGATTTACCTACTAATATGGACGGCGATCAAGGTCCATCCATGCCGGTAGATATCGAAGTATTGCCGCGTGTACTAAAAGTATTCGCACCAGCAAAGCACAAAAAGAAAAAGGCTTTGAATTTGCCTAAATTACCGCATATATAACACAAAAGCTCTCTATCCAAGGATAGAGAGCTTTTTTATGTGTATTACATATCTAATTGTTACAACATATCACACACGAATAGAGAAATCGACCAATCATCGTAGATGTACAAATTAATCTACAACAATTGTATCATGCAAGCGGAAGCTATAGATATAGCATGCTTTCACCGGCATCCCCGTCAATCGCTGTAAGGCCTCTTTATAGAGGTCCATTTGGATTTTGTAGCGCTTGATAAGGTCTTCCCCATATTTAACGCGGTCTGTCTTGTAATCTACGAGAACCCATTCACCGTCCTCTTCAAAGGCGGTATCGATAATACCTTGAAGGAATAGATTTTCGCCATCCTCTAAGGTGTCATATACCCGTTTTCCGTCAAAGAGCATACTAAAAGGCAATTCTCGTTCGATACGGTTAGCGTTGATGAGACGTTTCCCAAGATCAGAACTGAAGAATTTATATAAACTTGTATCGCTTAATAAATTTCGTTCTTCCTCTGTGAAAGTCCCTTTCGTTACAAGTGCATCAAGTTCTTTTGTTAAAGAATCCTGCGTGTACTCAGCAAGAGGTAACCACTGCATAGCCTCATGCATTAAGGTACCCCATTGAGCCCCTGTTAACACATCCTCTTTGGACTGTAACGCCTGTGGTTTGCGACCGAATACAGAATTCGCTAAATCATCGGATTGACCTAAAATCGCACCTGAAACAGCTCGTTGAGAGCCAGCCTCTACCATATCTACTGCTTCAGTAGGTGTATTAAGAGTATCAATTGTCCCTGCTTCTAGTTCTCGTTCTTGGAATCGTCGTTTTAATTCACTAACAGAGATTTTAGCAGTGCGACGTGTGGCATCACTGTACGGATAGGTATAGTTAAAGCGATCTACTATTTCCTGCGGTAATTCCACAGAGTTAACAGCCTTTAGCTCACGTACCTTGTTGATAGTGATTTCGTCAATATCTGCTTTATAATCGAGATCACCATAAAGAGAGCCATCGTGAATTTCAACCTTGATACGACATTTCTTGTCTGGTAAGTCAAAATAGGTAGGCCCTTCGTACTCAATGGCTACACGCAATGGATTGCCGCCGTCTAAATGACGAGCAAAGCCCATAATGAGCCAATCTAAATACGTATTGGCTTGGGTAATAATATCTGTAGGTAGTTGTTGCCCCTCTACAGAGGCAGCATTTTTAATGAGTTCACCTAATGTGCTCAACCCACCCTTAGAATTTTTAAAGCCTTTCACAAAGCCCGTCATAAACAGCTTATCTCGTGCTCGTGTTAACGCTACATAAAGAATACGCTGTTCCTCGGCTTTCAGGGCCGCCTCTTTGACGTCTTTCACATAGAACCACGGCATAGTCGGGAAGGATACCCGAATATCTGTGAAGTATCCCTTTAAGCCAAGGCCTGCGTTCTTATCGATAAGAAGCTCAGAACGAAGGTCCATCATATTGAATTTCTTTTGCATCCCAGACAGGAATACAACAGGGAACTCAAGGCCCTTACTCTTATGAATGGTCATGACGCGCACTACATTGTCCGCTTCACTGACCACATTGGCAAGTGGCATATCTTGATTGCTATCGCGCAAGCTTTCAACAAAGCGCAAGAATCTAAAGAGTCCACGGAAGCCAGAGGCTTCATACCCTTTAGCGCGGTCATATAAGGCGAGCACATTTGCTCGACGCACAAGACCATTCGGCATAGCCCCTACATAATTTACGTAATCTTGAGATTCGTAAATATCCCACAATAAATCGGTCACACCGTGACGACGCGACAAGGTACGCCAACGCTCCATATGTCCAATAAAGGATAATAAGCGCTCATCTTGAGCCTCTTCTGCATAAGCTGGCATGAGAGACCACAATGAACCCTCACCAGAGAGACGCAAAGCACCTAATTCGTTTGCATCAAGCCCAACTAATCCAGAGTGCAATACCGCTGCCATCGGCAAGTCTTGTTCAGGATTGTCTATGATGGATAGCAACGCTAGTAAAAGCTGAATTTCTTGGGCTTCAAAATACCCATCCCGTTCATTTACCACCGCAGGGATACCTGCTTGGCGCATGGCCTCTACGGCACGGGTGCCCCACCCCGCCAAGGATCTGCGCAAAATCGCAAAGTCTCGCCACTCGATTTGACGGAATGTACCATCTGGATTTTGCACCTGCTTCTTAGCAGCGTGAATTTCCTTAATCTTTTGAATAATGAAATCTAGCTCGCGTTCGTTGTTCTCAGGGTCATCCCCTTCGTCTTCATCGCTTTCACTAGCACCGAGGGTATCCTTGCTCACATCTAAAAGCTGCAATTCAACATCGCCTCCAACCCAGTCCTCAGGCGCATTCTCTACGATACGGCCAGGAATGAGGGATTCAGCCTCAGTATAATTGAGCTCCGCCGCCTCTTCTGTCATAATTTGATAGAACAAGAAATTCGTGGCAGCCAAGATATTTTCGTGAGATCGGAAGTTCTTCGCTAGGTCGATACGGCGCTCTACCGCCTCATTACCACCGTAGGTGTTATATTTCTCCATAAATAGAGAACTGTCCGCCATACGGAAGCTATAAATAGCCTGCTTCACGTCACCCACGTAGAACCGATTATCGACGCGAGAAATCAAGTTGATAATCGTCTCTTGCACACCGTTCGTATCTTGGTATTCGTCGACCATGATCTCTTTGAAAGTATCTTGCAGCTCCTTCGCCACGTCAGACGGCTGAGGATCATCCTCTGTACCAGGCTCAACGAGAAGGGCTAAACATAGATGCTCCAAGTCACTAAAGTCCATAATGCCTTGCTCTTGCTTCATGTCCCGATAGGCTTGGTGGAACGCAATGGTGAGCTCCACAAGACCTTCAATGATAGGATATTGAGCTTTGAACTGCTCTTGCAAGGTAGCTTCTGGCACTGTGAATACAGAAGCTTGCATGGCTTTTAGGTCATCCTTATTTTGAGCACCTAAGGATTTAAACTCAGCTACTAATATAGGGTCATAGGATTGAGCCTCTTTTGAACCCATGCGGAACTGATCTTTAATAAAGGTGTCTATATGCTTACACGCTTCGCCCATATCATCCCAGGTTTGAGCATTTGAAAGCATGCCTAGTGCAGCCAATTGGTTATCATATATGTTTTGCCATTTATGAGGCCCCACTGGATCTAGCAAGATTTGTTCCATCCGCTCTAAGCGCTCACGAATACGGTCTATAACAGCTATATGTTGATCCCACATATATTGGCCCCATAGCGTATCGCTTGGGTTTATTTCCATTGCCTCTTTATAAGGTGCTAATGCTTTACGTAGCCATCCATCAGGATTAGCAAGGGACATAGCGTAGTTATACAAAGACATAATCTTTGCCGTTAAGCCTGCATCAGATTTATCATCGCTGAAAAAGTCCGCCAATTCATAGATATTATAAAGGCCTTCTTCATAGGATTTAGTTAATAAATCGGCTAATACCTCTTGTTGCAAGAGTGCCATTTCTGCTTCGTTACCGATGCGAGCCGTTGGATTAATGTCGAGCTTGTAGAAATAAGAACGAATTACCCATTGGCAGAAAGAATGCAACGTAGAGATATGAGCAGATGGTAAGAGATTAAGCTGTCGTTCAAGACGCTGCTGCATAGCCTCATCATCAGTAGACTCCATGGCTTTTGCTAAGGCAAGCCCAATACGAGCACTCATCTCTTGTGCCGCCGCCTTTGTAAAGGTTACAACCATGAGCTCTTGCACAGATAAAGGATTATCCATATCTTTAAGACGCGTAATAATACGCTCTACGAGAACAGCAGTCTTACCTGAGCCAGCCGCTGCCGCTACGAGCAAGGTTTGATTATCTAAGGACGAATCCTTAGGCGCTATGACGGCAGACTCCTGCTCTGGCGTCCATTTAACACCCATGGTTTTCACCTCCTTCGTTAAGAACCTCTTTCATCCGTTCTAGTGCATCATCTTCGGATAATCTAGATAAGTAATTATATCGGTTACGGCTAGAGTCAAAACGGCATACAGTGTTGTAGTCACAATATGTACAAGGTCTGTTTTTATTTAACTGGTACGGCTGAATTGGGAATTGACCGTCCCCGATGTTGCGACCGATGTCAGCCATGACGTGGTTGGTATAACGGCACATTACATCAAACTCGCCGGTGTTCTTAACCTTATGTAAATCTCTGCTAGAAATCGTTTGATCCTTTTTCGTAGCAATCGGTACATATGGACCTCGTTTAGAACCGTAGGATAAGAACTTATTGTCTATATGCGTTAACAACTCAACATCATCGGAGAAGTAGCCGCTATTATGCCACGCATCGCTTTCTTTAGCCAAGGCTACTGCATCTTCATAAGATATAGGCGCGTCAGCAGGGATTTTAGGGTTCTTCACATAGGAATACACCACAGCTGCAGGAGTCATAGATTGTCCTTGCGTATTACCATAAGCGGATTTTAAGGCTAACAGATAGGTCATGAGCTGCAATTTAAGACCATAGTACACATCTTGGGCTGTTACATGAGCGCCACCCGATTTGTAGTCAATAACCATGCCGTAGGTTTGACCATCTCGAGTATATTCATCGATACGGTCAATTTGACCAATGAGGCGTAAATAACGATCTTCCCCAAGAGGCACCCGAATCGGATCCCAGCCGCCTTGACGGCCAAAATCTTGCTCCAAGTATTTTGTATCAAAATCACTGCGCTTGGACCACTCTACAAGGCGGTCTACCGTCACATGTAATGTTCGTTGTACACGCTGCTCGATAGCCTTTTGGTAGGCATCGCTCGTTTCCTCACCAGCCTGATTTTCTTGTAAAATCTCATCGGCCACAGAGCGACATAAATTTTGTTGCTCCTCTTCATTGAGATCACGCCATTGTTTATTATTTTCTAATAGATAATTGCCTAAACGCTCTAAATTAGCATGTAAAAATGTACCAATTTCAGGGGCTCCAAAGGAGCGTACACGACGTGGCTCCAGTTTCAAACCATATTGAGCATAGAACTTGAACGGACATTGTTGGTATCGCTCTAAACGCGTCACAGAACCAGACATGTAGCCTTTAGATAAGAACAATCCATTCACTAAATCCTTTGTAATGACCGGCACATCGTTATTATCTCGAATACCACGAGAAACCTCTGCTAAACGAGGACGGTAAGTATCGCTTTCACGAGCCCAGTTATAAAGCCCCCACCACAGTGGGTTAACTTCATGTCCACTAAAGAGAGCGCCCCAACGTTCAGATAACAAGGACAAACTTTGGAGAGGCCGCCATACATAATCAGCCTCAGTATCAGGCTCAATGGATAACGGAATATCTACAGCCTTACCGACGTAACCGAGGGACTCTAGTCGTTTCACCACGAGGGATGGCTCAAGACCGGTTCCATCCTCGCCAGAGCTTGCATAGGACAAGGTCAAGGAATCAGATGCCCGCGTCATAGCTAAATATAGTAGGAAGTTCTCGTTGAAAGCCTTCGGCAAAGCCCCTTCAGCCAAGGTAATGCCTGCATCGGCCAATTCTTGGCGTTCCTTATCCTTGATAAGTCCTTCATCGCCCATACTTTGTGGGAATACGCCTTGGTTGAGGCCCATGACAAATACCTTAGGCCACCATTGGCTGTAACCACGTTCGATGGTGGTAATCACTACATGGTCCAAGGACGGTGGAATCATGGAATAATTTACATCGCTCAAGCCTTCTTCGAGGAGCAACATCATCTCATCCAATGTCAACACTTCGTCCTTCATGACCATAGAAATTTCGTCGATGAAAGAAATAACAGCATTGTACATCTGTTCATGACTGGCTTTAGACTCTTGATCACCTACAGTTTCTGCGTCCTTCGCCCATTCATAGAGGCGCTGTGGCACTTGCAAGATTTCTAAGAGACCATAGAGTTGTTCGCCCCATTCTGCCCCCGTATGGCCTTCGCTATGAGCGGCAAAGTCAAACCACGGAGATAATATATCCATAATGGTCTGTCTTGCTTGATTAATACGGGCTCTACGAGGTGCATCTAAGTGACTTTCTTCATCTTGCCCCTCATGGAATCCTCGTAGATACGGCCAGCTTTCACGTTCCCATTTATAATGGTCGATACCAAACTCGAGCACATAGTTCTCTAATTCATCTACGGCCTCACGAGTAAGAGGCATCAAGTCCGTTTTCAGCAAAAGGAACATGCTGTCTCGGCTGTAACTATGGCGCACAATATCAAAGAGAGCCGTCAATAATTCGCCTAAGGGATGATTTTTCATAGGACGTTGGCGGTCGATAAAGTGCGGGATTCCGTAGCGAGTAAAGACCTTTTCCAAGGTATCTCCGTATATTTCGGACTCGCGAAGCATAATACATACATCGCGGTAACGAGCCTCTGGAGAGGACTCCACATAGGCTAAAATACGGCGAGCCACCGCGTCAGCTTCCCGTTCTCTGTTATAGCCACGAATAAGCGGTATCGTAGTATCTGTAGAATTTTGCTTACTAGGGCTAGTAAAGTAGTTCGCCTCTAACTCTTGAACTATTTGAGGACCTCTCTTGCCGTTAAATCCGACCCAATTAATACGAGTACCATAACGAGCCACTAGGGTATCATAAATCTCCAAAGGACGACTAAAGAGATGTTCCCCTCGACGAGCGAGATTTAACGCCTTCGGAGCCATCGGTAAGTCAATGGTTATAACCGCTTCCTTAGCCAAATCAAACAAGGTATAGATCAACTCATAGTGTGTAGGTGTAAACCAATGGAATCCATCGATAAAGACATGGCTATTTTCCATCAGTGGAGACTGTGGCAAGGCCTCAACAATTTCCATGATAGGATCGATGTCACGCTCCCCATGACGGCTGATTTCCTCTTCATAGGCGGCCATACAAATGGCAAGTTCACGCAATTTCTTTTGTAATACTTTATTTTTTACGGACTCCGCCCCACGTTCTAGGTCAGTAGGACCTACGCGGAATGCGCGAAACTCAGAAAAGAGCTGTTGCAATACAGAGGAAAACTCAGGCCGTTTAGTAGCCTGTTCTAAGAGGCCTAATTCCTTTTGTTTTCGTTTCATAACAAGGCGCAACAACATAGACCGGCCAAAGCTAGATAAGCTTGATTGACCGGCCCCCTTAGAGCCTATGGATTGATATAATTGGTACCCCAAACGACCAAAGCCCACAACACGAACTGTGGTAAAGCCTTTTTCAGGCATAAACTCAGCAAGCTCCCGTTCTACCCGATAGGTCGCTGGTTCAGGAACGAGTAAGATTATCGGTTCCCCTGGACAATCGGTCATGACTTGACGTATCCGTTCATATACGGCACGTGTCTTACCAGATCCTGCTCGTCCATAATAGACGCTAATACTCATGAGACCTCCCTAGTGAAACTTTCACCATCTCAATTTATAGAAATCACAAACTTCATCTTATTTTTAAATTTCTTTTCCTCAGGTATAGATTTAAACTAATTTTTTCGATATAATATATTACTATACTACGTATTATTATATAGTAATATGATATTCTGTGCCTAATTATGGGGTAATTAAAGGCAAATTGTACAATATTTGACTCATTAGATTAAATTTGTTTATAATTAAGAAAATATTTTATATTTTATTTACAATTGACGGAATTTCATATATAATACAGATTAGTATTTGTGTTATTTGTAAAAAATCATGTATTTAGGAGTGAATTATTATGAACAAAAAACATTTAGCAGCTGCTTTCGCAGTATTCGCAGCTACAACTATGTCTTTCTCTGCTTTCGCAGCATCCGTTGATGCTAACGCACGCGCTTACGAACGTGCTGCAGCTGAACAATATACTTACGCTGCACCTCAAGCAGCTACACCAGCGTACCAATCTGGTTATGTAACAAGCGCACCACGCCCTGGTTACAAACCATTACCAGCAGTACCTTACACAGCAGGTGACATGGCTCAACAAATGCCTGTATCCAAAGAATTGGGCGACCCAATCTTTGTAGCACCTCAAACTACAGCTGTAGGTCTTCAAATCATGGATCCTATCGCTACTAACAACCAACCTGTATATCAAGAAACTGTAACTTCCGTAACAGCTAATGGCAACGGCAGTGCATATGTTTCCCGTTACAAAACTAACCAATTGAACGCATTCGACTTATTGTTGAACGGCAAATCCTATACATACGACTTGCCAGCATACACTAACGGCTACCAAGTAAAAACTGCTAGCTCCTACAACCGTGCTGGTGACGGCGTTGCAAACGTATTCTCTACAAACGTAATCACTGAAGCAGTTGTAAACAACAACTCCTTGCGTATCACTGTTAACATGACTCAACCAACAGCT